>NZ_BSPX01000024.1:0-61324 GCF_030161255.1 Zoogloea oryzae | reverse complement strand
CCCGGGCGCCGGCGCCTCCGGTGGCGCCAGCCGCCTCGACCCCGGTCTATTCCCTGCCTGCCCTGCGTGAGCTGGCGCGGGCCGGCCACCCGTCCCTCGCTGCCGCCCAGGCGCTGGTGGAAGCCGGCAGCGCCCAGGTGACCGCCGCCGCGGCCTATCCCAACCCTGATGTGGAGTTCCTCGCCGGCCGCACCCAGGCCCGGGTGCCCGGGGTGACCGGCGGCAGCGCCCAGACCCTCACCATCCAGCAGCGCATCGACAACCCGTGGCAGCGCGATGCGCGCATTGCCGCTGCCGGCCACGGGCTGGAGGCCCGTCAGGCCGAGCGCCGCGGGTTTGAAAACGACCTGCTGGCGCGCCTCGATCAGCGCTTCTTCGAGGTGCTCCGGCGCATGGCCGAACAGCGCGCCGCCCAGGAGGATCTCCAGCTCGCCGAGCAGATCCGGGCCAAGGTGGCGGTGCGCGTCGATACCGGCGAGGCGCCCCGCTACGAGCTCATCAAGGCCGACACCGAGCGGCTCAACGCCCAGAAGACCGCCGAGAGCAGCGAGCTGCGCGTGGTCCAGGCCCGGGCGGCCCTGCGCGCGCTGGTCGGTGCCGGGCTGCCGGCGGATTTCCAGCTCGACGGTTCCCTGTCGGGCGCGGTGAATGTGCCGCCTCTCGAACAGCTGCGCGCCGAAGTGCTGGCCCGCAACCCCGAACTGCGGCGCAACCAGGCCGAAGTGCGCCGCGCCGAGCGCCAGCTGGAGCTAGAACGCCTGCGCCGTCAGCCCGAGGTGGCCCTGAAGGTGGCCGAGGATCGCGACCACGAGCTGCGCGACACTCGCCTCGGCGTGGTGGTGTCGGTGCCGATCTGGGATCGTCGCCAGGGCCCGGTGGCCGAGGCCGGCGCGCTGCTCAGCCGCAGCCGCAGCGAGCTGGCGGCCCAGGAGCTGACGCTGCTCCAGGCCCTCGAAGGCGCCTATCGCCAGTACGAGATCACCCGCAACCAGGTGAACGCCCTCGAGACCGGCATCCTGCGCGAGGCCGAGGCGGCCCTGAAGGTGGCCGAGGCCGCCTACCGCTTCGGCGAGCGGGGCATCCTCGATTACCTGGATGCCCAGCGCGTCTTCCGCGCCGCCCGTAACGAACTCATCGCCGCCCGCCATGAACTGCAGCTGGCCGTCATCGACATCGAGCGCCTGCGCGCCACCAACCTCAAGGAGTCCGGACAATGACCGCCCCCTCTCGCCTCTTGTCCCTGATCGTGTGCGGGCTGTTGCTTGCCGGATGCGGCAAGTCAAAGACGGATGCGCCACCGTCCGCAAGGCCCGATCCGGCCATGGTGGCGCCCGGTGAAGAACTGCAGGCCGGCCTGAAGGTCGCCGCGATCGGACGTGCCCCGGTGGCCGACACCCTCCACGTGGCGGGCCGGATCGCCTTTGACGAGCAGCGCATCGCGCGCATCGGCGCCACCGTGACCGGGCGCGTGGCCGACCTGAACGCCGAACTGGGCGACGCGGTGAAGCCGGGTGCCGTGCTCGCGGTGATCCACAGCACCGAGCTGACCGCCGCCCAGCTGGCCTACCTCAAGTCCCAATCCACCGCCGAACTGAACCGCCGTGCGGTGGAGCGGGCGCGGGTGCTGCTCGCCAACGACGTGATCGGCAGCGCCGAACTGCAGCGCCGCGAGACCGAGCTGGCGCTGGCCGACGCCGAACGCAAGGCCGCAGCCGACCAGTTGCGGGTGCTGGGCCTGTCGGACAAGTCGATCGAGGCCCTGGGGCGGAAGGGCGCGATCTCATCGACCACGCCGGTGGCGGCGACGATCACCGGTGTGGTGGTGGAGCGCAAGGTGACACCGGGCCAGGTGGTCCAGCCGTCGGATGCGTTGTTCACGGTGGCCGATCTGTCGCGCCTGTGGGCCGTGGCCCAGGTGCCCGAGGAGCAGTCGGGTCAGGCCCGGGTGGGGCAGCAGGTCACCATCGAAGTGCCGGCCCTCGATGGCGAGAAGGTTCAGGGCAAGGTGATCTACGTGGGCCAGACCGTGAATCCGCAGACCCGCACGGTGCTGGTCCGCATCGCGCTGGACAACGCAGACGGGCGCCTCAAGCCCGACATGCTGGCGACGATGCTGATCGAAGGGCGCCCCAAGGAGCAGCTGGTGGTGCCGGCCAGCGCGGTGGTGCGCGAGGACAACACCGACTACGTGTTCGTCGCCGCAGCCGGTGACGAGGCCCGCTACCGGCTCACCAAGGTGGCCCTCGGCCCCGAGGGCAAGGGCGTGCGGCCGGTGCTCGGCGGGCTCGATGCGGGGGCGCGGATTGTCGTCGATGGCGCCTTCCATCTCAATAACGAGCGGCGGCGCATGCTGCTGGGGGGCTGAGCGATGATTGAATCCCTGATCCGCGCGGCGCTCAAGCAGCGCATCGTGCTGCTGGTGATTGCCCTCAGCCTGCTGGTGGCCGGCTTGTTTGCGGTACGCAAGCTGTCGGTTGATGCTTTCCCGGACGTGACCAACGTACAGGTCCAGGTGGCTACCGAGGCGCCGGGGCGTTCGCCCGAGGAGGTCGAACGCTTCGTCACCGTGCCGGTGGAGATCGCCATGACCGGCTTGCCCGGGCTGGTGGAGATGCGTTCGCTCAACCGTAACGGCATCTCCATCGTCACCCTGGTGTTCACCGACAAGACCGACGTCTACTTCGCCCGTCAGCTGGTGATGGAGCGGCTCATCGAGGTGATGGGGCGGATGCCGGAAGGCGTTGCGCCGGTGCTTGGCCCGGTGACCACGGGCCTGGGCGAAGTGTTCCAGTACACGCTCGAGCATCCGTCCGACCGGGGCGCCGACGGCAAGCTGAAGATGCTCACCGAGGCCGAGCTGACCGAGCGGCGCACCGTGCAGGACTGGGTGGTGCGGCCGCTGTTGCGCTCGGTCTCCGGGGTGGCCGAGATCAACTCGATGGGCGGCCACGCCAAGCAGTACCAGGTGCGGGTAAATCCCGATCGGCTGCGCTACTACCAGCTCACTGCCCACGACGTGTATCGGTCGCTGGCGGCCAACAACGCCAACTCGGGAGGCGGCGTGCTGCCCCGTTACGCCGAGCAGCTCATCATCCGTGGCCAGGGCCTGATCCGCACCGTGGACGACATCGGCCTGATCGTCGTGAAGGAGGTGGGCGGCACGCCGGTGTATGTGCGTGACGTGGCCGAGGTGGATGTGGGCGCCGAGGTGCGCCAGGGCGCCATCATCAAGAACGGCGAGACCGAGGCGGTGGCGGGCATCGTGCAGATGATCCGCGGCGGCAACGCGCGGGAGGTGGTCGAACGCCTCAAGCTGAAGGTGGCCGACATCAACCAGAAGCAGATGCTGCCCGGTGGCCTGCAGATCGTGCCGTTCTACGACCGCACCGATCTGGTCAATGCGGCGATGTTCACGGTGGGCAAGGTGCTCGCCGAGGGCATCGTGCTGGTGGTGGTGGTCCTGTTCATCTTTCTGGGCGACGTGCGCTCGTCGCTCATCGTGGTGGCCAACCTGGTGCTCACGCCGCTGCTCACCTTCATGGTGATGAACCACTACGGCATCTCGGCCAACCTCATGTCGCTGGGTGGCCTCGCCATCGCCATCGGCCTGATGGTGGACGGGGCGGTGGTGGTCGTGGAGAACGCCTACGTGCGCCTCGGCGAGCGGGTGAAGACCGGGGAATCGGCGGTGCGGATCATCTTCGACGCGGCCTCGGAGGTAGGCAAGCCGGTGCTGTTCGGGGTGGGCATCATCATCCTGGTGTTCATGCCGCTGCTGTCGCTGGAGGGCATGGAGGGCAAGATGTTTGCGCCGCTGGCGATGACCATCGGGATCGCCCTGAGCATCTCGCTGCTGCTGTCCTTCACCCTCACGCCGGTGCTGTGCTCTTATCTGCTCAAGGGCGGCGACGACCACGACACCAAGGTCGTGGCGCTGCTCAAGAAGCCCTACCTGCGGCTGCTGGAAACCGCGCTGGCCAACCCCAAGGGCACCACGGTGGCTGCGGTGGCGGCGTTTGCGGCGAGCCTGGCGGTGGTGCCGCTGCTGGGCAAATCCTTCATCCCGACGATGCAGGAGGGGGCGCTCACGCCGGTGATCGTCCGCGCGCCGAACATCTCACTGGACGAGTCGCTGAAGATGGAGTTCGAGGCCATGCGGCGCATCATCGACGTGCCGGGCGTGGCGATGGCGGTGTCGCGGCTGGGCCGCGGCGAGTCGCCATCCGACCCGGGCCAGCCCCACGAATCCGACCCCATCGTGGCCCTGCTGCCCAAAGACCAGTGGCCGGATGGCTGGACCCAGGACGACATCGCCAACGCAATGCGCGACAAGCTGCGCAGTCTGCCGGGCATTGAGCTGGCGATCTCCCAGCCGATTGCGGCGCGGGTGGATGAGATGGTGTCGGGCGTGCGTTCCCAGGTGGCGGTCAAGCTGTTCGGCGACGACCTGGAGAAGCTGCGCAGCACCGGGGAGTCGATCTCCCGGGTGCTGGCGTCGGTGCCCGGCGCGACCGACCTGCGCGTCGAGCGGGTGTCGGGCCAGAGCTACCTCAACATCGAGATCGACCGCGCGGCCATCGCCCGCCACGGCATCAACGTGGAGGACGTGAACGAGCTGATCGAGATGGCGGTGGGCGGCAAGGTGGCCACCGAGGTCTTCGAGGGCGAGCGGCGCTTCCAGCTGGCCCTGCGCTACCCGGCCATGTACCGCAACAACGCCGAGGCGATCGGCAACATCGTGCTGCGTTCGCCCAACGGGGCGGTGGTGCCGCTGCACGACGTGGCGAAGATCGAGGTGCAGGACGGCCCGGCGCAGATCTCCCGAGAGTCGGGGCGGCGCCGGCTGGTGATCGGCGCCAATGTGCAGGGCCGCGACCTGGGCAGCTTCGTGGCCGAGGCCCAGGCCCGCCTGGCTGCCGACGTGGTGCTGCCCGAGGGCTACGAGGTGCAGTGGGGCGGGCAGTTCGAGAACATGGAGCGGGCCATGAAGCGCCTGGCGGTGATCGTGCCGCTGACGGTGCTGGCGATCTTCTTCCTGCTCTTCGTGCTGTTCAACTCGGCGCGCTACGCGTCGCTCATCATCACCGTGCTGCCGCTGGCGTCCATCGGCGGGTTGTTCGGGCTGCTGCTGGCGGGCGAGTACCTGTCGGTGCCGGCGGCGGTGGGCTTCATCAACCTGTGGGGCATTGCGGTGCTCAACGGGGTGGTGCTGGTGTCCTGCGTGCGTCAGCTGCAGGCGGGCGGCATGAGCCAGGCCGATGCCGTGCGCGAGGGCTGCCGCCAGCGCTTCCGGCCGGTGATGATGACGGCCAGCGTGGCGCTGCTGGCGCTGATCCCGATGCTGTTTTCCACGGGGCCGGGCTCGGAAGTGACCCGCCCGCTGGCGGTGGTGGTGATCGGCGGGCTGCTCAGCTCGACGGCGCTGACGCTGCTGGTGTTGCCCGTGCTGTACCGCTGGTTCGAGGAAAAGGAGATTGAGGCATGAAGGAAATCCGCGCTGTGATCCGCCCGCAAAGGCTGCCTCGCCTGCGCGAGGTGCTACGGGCCGTACCCGGCTTTCCGGGGATGACAATCAGCAAGGCGGTGGGCTGTGGCGCCACGGCGCGCCACGTGCCCAGCACGATCAAGGAGGAACTGACCGACTTCACCGACAAGGTGCGCATCGAGATCGTCGCCCCCGACGAGATCGCCGACACGCTGGTGGCGTGCATCGTCCAGGTGGCCAGCACCGGCCAGACGGGCGACGGGCTGGTGTGGGTGACCGAAATCACCCGCGCCGTGTTCATCCGCAAGACGGTGGGCGGCTGAGGCCCGCCGCGCTCAGAGTTCGACCGAGAAGGACAGCCAGCCCATCGGCGCCACCGGATTGACCGGTGAGCCCAGGTGGGCCGGCAGACATTGCTCGGAGCGGTCGGTGATTTCCTGGTGGCGGCCGCCCAGGTTCATGCCGTTGATGGAGATCTCGGCCCTGCGGCCGTCCACGCGGAAGGCCCGGGCGATGCGCAGGTCGCCGGTGGTGTAGGCCCGCGAGGTGTAGTCGCAGCCCGGCACATAGCCGTAGCCGCCGGCCAGCGGGCCCATCCGCAGCAGGCTGGCAGTGCTGCTCCAGCCGTTGCCGTAATCCTGCAGCCAGGTGAGGCTGGCGGTGTAGGGCGCGGTGCGCTTGGCGACTTCCGGGTCGTCGGTGTGACGGTCGATCATCGTATGGCTGAACAGCACCTCGGTGCCGGCCCGGGGCTTGGTCCGCAGCTGGTATTCGACACCCCGAAGCACCACCGGTGAGGAGAGATTCACGAACTGGGAGCTGGGCAGCGGCAGCACCGCGCCGCCCGAGGGCACGATGCGGCGGATCACGAAATCGCTGATCCGCTCGCTGAAGATGCGCACGTCGAGGGTCGCATCGAGGGTGTGAAAGCGCCCCAGGTAGCCGATCTCGACGGTGTCCACCCGCGGTACCTTCAGGTTGGGGTTGGCCTGGTAGGGCCAGGCGAGGAGCAGGCCGGGCGTGGCGGGGTCGTAGGCGCGCACGTCGCCATGGAGCTCGAACAGGTTGCGCTGCTGCCAGGCCCGCGCATAGCCGGCGCGGAAGGTGTCGCTGGGGCTCGCCTGCCAGTTGATGAAGGCGCGGGGGATGAACTGGGGCGCCACCGGCCCGTTCTTCTCGAGCAGCCCGCCCAGGTTGAGCTGCCATTCGGGCGTCAGGCGCCAGTCGAGGTTCGAGAAGGCCCGGTACAGGTCCATCGGCTCGGGCCGTCCGCCGGCGAACAGGAAGGGCGCCCGGGTCTCGTCGCGGCGGCCTTCCACGCCCCACACCAGGCGCGCCTTGCTGCCGAGGGCGAAGCGGTGCTGCAGCTCGATGTTGGTGCGGTCGCTGGAGCGGTTGCGGTCGAGGGGCACCGCCGGATAGCTCGGCGGCGCGGCGGCCAGCCAGCGGTCGATGCTGCGCTCACGGTTGCGGTAGAAGCTGAGCAGCCATTCCTCGTCTTCCGAGACGACGCGCCGCCAGGCGAGGTGGACCGTGCTGCCCTCGCTGCCGGTGCTGCGCTCGCCGTTGTTGCCGAACACCGAATCCGGATAGCCCTGGTCGCGGTTCATCTGGTTGTAGCCGGCGCGCAGGGTGAGCTCGTTCTGGGCGTCGAGGCGGAAGTCGCTGCGCAGGCTGACGGTGCGGCTGACGTGGCTGTCCCGCAGGCTGCCGAAGCCCTGGTCGCGGTTCTGGGCGACGGACAGGCGCAGCCCGTGGCCGTCGCTGCTGCCCGCCCAGCTGGCGTGGAAGTCGGCAATGCCGTGGGAACCCAGGTTGGTCTGGGCCGAGGCGCCCTGATCCTGATGGCTGTGGCGGGTGATGATGTTGATCACGCCCAGGAAGGCGTTGGCGCCATAGGCGTTGGAGTTGGTGCCCCGCACGACCTCGATGCGCTCGATCTCCTGGATCGTCAGGGGCAGGGCCGACCAGTCGACACCGCCGAAGGCGCTGGGCGCATACACCGAGCGGCCGTCGATCAGTACCTGGATTTCGGTGGGGTAGTCGCTGCCCAGGCCGTGGTAGGTGACCCACTGGGCGTGGCCGCGTTCCTGGCCGATCTGCATGCCGGGCACCAGGCGCAGCAGGCGGGCGACGTCGCGGTAGCCGGTGGCGCGGATGAAATCCCGATCGAGGATGGTCACCGCCCCCGGGGCCTCGTTGAGGGCCTGGGGGAGGCGCGAGGCCGACAGGACGGTCGGCAGTTCCTCGAAGAACGGGGATTCCCCGCCTTCACGGTCGGCCGACTGGCTGGCGAAGACGCTCAGCGCAGGCAGGGCCGCCACGATCGCGGCGAGCAGAATCCGACGTGACGGCGGCAAGGACATCGGGTGTTGTTGTTATTGATCCGGACGGGACGATGACCCGATTCCGGAAATTCCACGGTGCCCGGATTATAAACAGCCCTCCCGGGGCGGGCTGCTGAATCTTGTCACGTGGCGGAGGCGGTGCCGTCCGCCCGCCGCCCGCCCCGCGACGTCGCTCAGTCCATCCGCAGCGGCACGAAGATCCGGCTGTTGCCCCGCTGGACGAGCAGGGCAAAACGGCTGCCGGCGGATTCGATGAGTCTCCGGAACTGATCGATGCTGGTGATCGCCTGGTTGTTCACCCCGACGATGGCGTCGCCGGGCTGCAGGCCGGCCTTGGCCGACGGGCCGCTCACCGATTCGACCACCACCCCGCCGGGCACGCCGAGGCGCGCGGCTTCCTGCGCGGTCAGGGCGCGGCCGGTGACGCCCAGCTTGCCGCTGGCGGAAGGGTTCTTCTTGTCCGGCGAGCCCATCGCGGCAACCTTCTCGCCGGCCTGTTCGCCGAGGGTCACGTTCACCTCGCGGGCCTTGCGGTCGCGCCACACCGACAGGCGGACGACGGTGCCCGGCTTCTGCTCGCCGATGATGCGCGGCAGGTCGGCCGAGTTATCCACCTTCTGGCCATTCACCCCGAGCACCACGTCGCCGGGCTGCAGGCCGGCCTTCTCGGCCGGCGAGCTCGGCTCCACACTGGAGACCAGCGCGCCGCCTGGCTTGTCGAGGCCGAAGTTCTGGGCGAGATCGGCGTCGAGGCCCTGGATCGCCACGCCCAGCCGGCCGCGGGATACCTTGCCGTATTTCTGGAGCTGATCCTTCACCTTCATGGCCACGTCGATGGGGATCGCGAAGGAGATGCCCATGAAGCCGCCGGAGCGCGAGTAGATCTGCGAGTTGATGCCGATCACCTCGCCCGCCAGGTTGAACAGCGGGCCGCCGGAGTTGCCCGGGTTGATCGCCACGTCGGTCTGCAGGAAGGGCACGTAGTTCTCGTCGGGCAGGCGGCGCGCCTTGGCGCTGATGATGCCGGCCGTCACGGTGTTCTCGAAGCCGAAGGGCGAGCCCATCGCCACCACCCATTCGCCCACCTTGGCACGCTCGGCGTCGCCGGTGCGCACTGCCGGCAGGCCGGTGGCGTCGATCTTGAGGAGCGCCACGTCGGTGCGCTTGTCCACGCCCACCACCTTGGCCTTGAACTCGCGCTTGTCGGTGAGGCGCACCGTGACCTCGGTGGCGCCATCGACCACGTGGGCGTTGGTCAGCACGAAGCCGTCGGAGCTCACGATGAAGCCCGAGCCCACACCCTGCTGGATCTGCTCCGGCGCCCGGCCGCCGCCACCACCCGGCATGCCCGGCACGGGCACGCCGAAGCGGCGCAGGAAGTCATAGAACGGATCGCCGGCGAAGGGGTCTTCGCCGCTGGCGCCACCGTTGCCGCGGGTCAGGCGCTGGGTGGTGCTGATGTTCACCACCGCCGGCCCGACCTGCTCGACCAGCGCCGAGAAATCCGGCAGGCCATAGCGCCCTGCCGGCACCTGGGCCGGCTGGACGGCCGGCGCGGTGGCCGGGGCGGCACCGTTGGCGGCGTGGGAGGGGGAGATCGCGCCGCCCTCCTGCAGGCAGCCGGCGAGCGCCAGCGCGATGGCGGAGGTGACGAGGGCGGATCGGACGACGGCAGGTTTCATGCAGGGCTCCTGTTTTTTCACGGGACGGTGGACGTTGGCCGTGGTGTGCTGTTCCCGATACAAACAAACGCTTACAAACCGGGGGCGACGCTGGGCGTCGGGATGCTCGAAGGTGGGGGCGGAGTGGGGTGATTGCAATCCCTTCCAACCCATTTTCCATTACCCGCTTCCCATGGCCGACTTCCGATGTATAGTTAATCACTATCGTGATTGCCGGGAGTGCTTCATGACGCTGACTGATCTTCGCTACCTCGTCGCGCTCGCCCGCGAGCGGCATTTCGGCCACGCGGCCGAACGCTGCAACGTCAGCCAGCCCACGCTCTCGGTGGCCATCAAGAAGCTCGAGGACGAGCTGGCCGTCACGCTCTTCGAGCGCAGCGCCGCCGACGTGAAGATCACCGACATCGGCGCCCGGATCGTCGCCCAGGCCGAAAAGGTGCTCCTCGAAGCCGGCCAGATCAAGGAGCTCGCCACCGCCGGCCGCGATCCGCTCTCCGGCCCGCTCAAGCTCGGCGTGATCTACACCATCGGGCCCTACCTGCTGCCGCACCTCATCCCGCGCGTGCATCAGGCCGCGCCGTCGATGCCGCTGCTGATCCAGGAAAACTACACCGCCCGGCTGGCCGAATCCCTCAAGCGGGGCGACCTCGATGTGATCGTCATCGCGCTGCCCTTCGAAGAGCCCGGCATCGTCACCCAGGCGGTGTACGACGAGCCCTTCCGGGTGCTGATGCCCACCGGCCACCCGTGGGAGAACGACACCGCGATCCCCGCCAAGCGCCTCGCCGAAGAGCAACTGCTGCTGCTCGGCGCCGGCAACTGCTTCCGCGATCAGGTGCTCGAAGTCTGCCCCCTGTGCCGCCCCGGCGAGGGCCTGCAGCGCACGCTGGAGGGCAGCTCGCTGGAGACCATCCGTCACATGGTGGCCACCGGCGCCGGCGTGACCGTGCTGCCCAGCGCCGCCGCGGCGCCGATCCCCGGCGGCAACCCGCTCCTCACCGTGCGGCCCTTCGAGGCGCCGGAGCCCTTCCGCCGCATCGCGCTGGCGTGGCGCGTCACCTACCCGCGCAGCGGCGCCATCGACGTGATCCGCCAGGCGATCCTCGCCAGCCCCCTCGACGGCGTACGTCCGATCAATCCCCGCTAGGTTTCGCCCGGACATCCCACCAGCCGGCCTCGGTGACCAGCCAGTCCATCGGCTGGTCGTGGGGCTGGGGCCAGCAGGTGTCGGCCCGGGCCAGCTCGAAGGCGATCCCGGCAGTGGCCGGCGCCGGGTCGAGGGCCGCCAGGGTGCGGTCGAAATAACCGCCGCCATAGCCCAGCCGGAACCCCGCTCCGTCGAACACATTGAGCGGCACCAGGATCAGGTCCGGCTCGATCCGCTCGTCCCACGCCGGCACCGGAATCCCGTGGTGGTCGGTGGCCATCGGCGCCTCGGGGTGCCAGCGCAGGAAGATCATCGGCTGGCCCGCCGCGCGCACCACCGGCAGGGCCGCCTGACGGGCCGGATCGGCGGCCAGCCAGCGGGTCATCCACGGCACCAGATCCACCTCGCCCCGCCACGGCCAGCAGAAGGCCAGGCAGCGGGGACGCAGGCGGTCGACGAGGGCGTCCAGATGGGATTCGACGTGCGCCGTGCGCGCGACCCGCTCTGCGTCGGGCAGGGTTTCTCGGGCGGCGATCCGGGCATTCCGGAGGTTTTTACGCAGCGCGGAAATTTCGGCTTCGGAAAGGCCCCCGGAAGGGGGGAGGGGCGGGGTCACTGTGCTATTCTCCGACGGCATTTTGGCGAGACGTAGAGCAATGAAGAATAGCGCGTGGGCCGTCCTGGCGGCAGTTTTGTGGATGGCCATGCCGGCCGGCGGTGATCCGGGGGACGAGCGCATCCTGCTGGCCCGGGACGCAGCCCGCAACGGCGACCGCAGCCGGCTCAACCTCTACGCCCCGCCCACCGGCCACGTGCTCGATCCCTATCCCGAGTTCTGGGCCCTGTCCAACATGCTGGCCCGTCCCAACGACGTGGATTTCAGCCGCATCCGCGATTTCCTGCAGCGCTACCCGGGCAGCTGGCCCGCCGAAAAATTGCGCGCCGACTGGCTGCGCTACCTCGGCAAGCGGGGCGATTTCGGCCCCCTGCTGGCCGAGTTCGGCAACCTCGAACAGCCCGACCAGGACATCAAGTGCTACCACCATCAGGCCCGCCTGAGCAGCGGCGACCCCGCCCTGCTCGAAGAAGTGCGCCCGATGTGGTTCACGCTGGTGGATACCCCCGAAAGCTGCGTGCCCATCCTCCAGGCCCTGGCCCGGGAGGCGCTCGTCAGCCCGGACGAGATCTGGGGCCGCGTGCGCCGCCTGATGGAAGCCAAACGCACCACCGGCGCCAAGGCCGCGGCCAGCTGGCTGCCCTTCGACCAGCAGCCCGGCTCCATCGACCTGGAGCGGGCCGGCGCCAACCCGTCCACCTGGCTCGACCGTCTGCCGGTCAATTTTGCCGCCAGCCGTCCCGGGCGCGAGCTCGCCCTGATCGCCCTGGCCCGCCTCGCCCGCGACGATCCCCAGGGCGCCTACGCGCGCTACGTTGGCCTCAACGAGCGCTTCTCGGCCGCGGAGCGCAGCTACGCCCTCGGCCAGATTGCCTGGCAGGCCGCCGCCAAACTGATGCCCGACGCCAACGCCTGGTTCAAGGCTGCGGGTGACACCCCGATGTCGGAAGAGCAGGCCGCCTGGCGGGTGCGTGCAGCCCTGCGCGCCGGTGACTGGAAGGCCGTCCGCACCGCCGTCGAGGCCATGTCGGCCGACCAGCGCGCCCAGCCCGACTGGACCTACTGGCTCGGCCGCGCCCACCAGGCCCAGGGCAACCGCGAGGCCGCCCGCAAGGAGTTCGAGCGCATCGCCGGCCACCCCACCTTCTACAGCATCCTCGCCGACGAGGAGCTTGGCCGCACCTTCACCCTGCCCAAGAAGGCCCGCGCCCCCAGCGGCGACGAATTCGAGCAGACCCGCCAAACCCCGGGCATCCAGCGCGCCATCGCCCTGTTCCGCCTGGATCTGCGCACCGAAGGCACGCGCGAATGGAACTGGACCCTGCGCAACCGGGACGACCGCTTCCTTCTCTCCGCCGCCCAGCTCGCCCAGCAGCTCGGCATCTACGACCGGGCCATCAACGCCGCCGACAAGACCCGCAACGAGCACGACTACAGCCTGCGCTACCTCGCTCCCTACCGCGAGCGGGTCGAGCCCAACGCGCGCAGCCGCGATCTCGACCCGGGCTGGGTGTATGGCCTGATGCGCCAGGAAAGCCGCTTCGTCACCGCCGCCCGCTCCGGCGTCGGCGCCCAGGGGCTGATGCAGATCATGCCCGCCACCGGCAAGTGGGTCGCCGGCAAGCTCGGCATGAGCGGCTACAATGTGGGCTGGCTGCAGGACCCGGACACCAACGTGATGCTCGGCACCACCTACATGCGGATGGTCCTCGAAGGGCTCGACAACCATCCGGTGCTCGCCTCGGCGGCCTACAACGCCGGCCCCGGCCGCGCCAAGCGATGGAAGGACGTGAAGCCCCTCGAAGGCGCGATCTACGCCGAATGCATCCCCTTCAACGAAACCCGCGACTACGTGAAGAAGGTGATGGCCAACGCCGTCATCTATGCCGCCCTGTTTGAAGGCCGTGCGCCCTCCCTCAAGGCCAAGCTCGGCACCATCGCGGCGAGCGACGGCAGCACCCGCGGGCTGGGCAGCGCGGCCCCGGGCGCCGGCCTCGACGAGCCTACGCCGGGCGCCGGCAGCAACGAATAAGGGCGGGAAGGGAATTAGCTGCCCGCTAAGCACTCCAACAGGCTGATTCCCCACCCTTTCTTACCCCGGAGACCGGCCATGCCCCTTCCCCGCAAGATCCTCCTCGTTGGCGGCAGTGGTTTTGTCGGTACCGCGATCGCAGAGCGCCTCACCCGTGACGGCGTCAGCCTGATCGTGCCAACCCGCCGGCTCGCCAATGCCAGCCACCTGCGGGTCCTGCCCAGCACCGAGGTGGTCGAGGCCGACGTCTTCGATCCCGCCGCGCTGGCCAGCCTGATGGAGGGCGTCGATGGGGTGGTGAGTCTCGTCGGGGTGCTCCACTCAAGCCCCGGCACGCCGTGGGGGCCGGCCTTCGCCCGGGCCCACGTGGAGCTGCCGACCAAGCTGGTCGCCGCAGCGCGGGCGGCTGGCGTCGGGCGCATCGTGCATGTGAGCGCCCTCGGTGCCGATCCGGCCGGGCCGTCGGAATACCAGCGCTCCAAGGCCGCCGGAGAAGCGGCGATCCGCGCCGGCAGCCCCGATGTGGCGTGGACCATCCTGCGTCCGTCGGTGATCTTCGGGCCCGGCGACAGCTTCCTCAATCTCTTCGCCAGCCTCGTGCGGCGCTTTCCGCTGATGCCCCTGGGCGGCGCCAGCGCCCGCTTCCAGCCGGTTTATGTGGGCGACGTGGCCAACGTGGTCGCCGAATGCCTCGAGCGCCAGGATGCCGTCGGCCAGACTTTCGAGCTCGCCGGCCCGCAGGTCTACACCCTGCGCCAGCTGGTCGAGTACGTGGGGCTGCTCACCGGCTTCCGCCGTCCGGTGATCCCCCTGCCCGAAGGGCTGGCGATGCTCCAGGCGGCCGTCCTCGAATGCCTGCCCGGCACGTTGATGAGCCGCGACAATGTGCGCTCGATGCGCGCCGACAACGTGGCCAGCGGCGCACCCCAGCCCTGGGGGCGGAGGCCCACGTCGCTGGAAGCCATCGCGCCGTGCTACCTGGGCACCGTCAACAAGCGCGGCCGCCTCGATGCGGCGCAGTTGCGGCGCGATTAAGCCCGCCCCGATCCTGCAACCCCCCGTCTGATCCATGGAAATCTACTGCGTCGGTGGCGCCATCCGCGACGAACTGCTCGGTCTGCCGGTCAAGGACCGGGACTGGGTGGTCGTCGGCGCCACCCCTGAAACCCTCGTCGCCGAGGGCTACAAGCCGGTCGGCAAGGATTTTCCGGTCTTCCTCCATCCGCGCACCCACGAGGAATACGCGCTGGCCCGCACCGAGCGCAAGACCGCGCCGGGCTACGCCGGCTTCGTCTTCCACACCGACCCGTCGGTGACGCTCGAAGAAGACCTCGCCCGCCGCGACCTCACCATCAACGCCATCGCCCGCGGCGCCGACGGCCTGCTGGTGGACCCCTTCCACGGCCGTCGCGATCTGGCCGACGGCATCTTTCGCCACGTGAGCCCGGCCTTTGCCGAAGACCCGGTGCGCATCCTGCGCCTTGCGCGCTTCGCGGCCCGCTTTGCGGAGTTCCGCGTGGCGCCCGAAACCCTTGATCTGATGCGCGGCATGGTCGCCAATGGTGAGGTGGATGCGCTGGTGCCCGAGCGCGTGTGGCAGGAGATCGCCCGTGGCCTGATGGAAGCCCGCCCGTCTCGGATGATCCAGGTGCTGCGTGATTGCGGCGCCCTGGCCCGGCTGCTGCCCGAGGTGGACCGGATGTTCGGTGTGCCCCAGCCGGCCCAGCATCACCCCGAGGTGGACTGCGGTGCGCACCTGCTCCTGGTGCTCGACGAAGCCGCCGCCACCGGCCAGCCCCTGGCGGTGCGCTTCGCCTGCCTGCTCCACGACCTGGGCAAGGGCCTCACCCGGCCCGATCTGCTGCCCCACCACTACGGCCACGAGGCGATCAGCGAGCGGCTCGCCAAGGACGTCTGCGAGCGCCTCAAGTGCCCCGCCGACTGCCGCGACCTGGCGCTGATGACCGCCCGGGAGCACGGCATCGTCCATCAGGCGATGGTGCTGCGCGCCGCCACCGCGGTGAAGCTCGTCGAACGCTGCGACGGCCTGCGCCGGCCGGAGCGCTTCACCGCGCTGCTCGACGCCTGCGCCTGCGACCACCGCGGGCGCGCCGGGCTCGCCAGCCGGCCCTATCCGCAGCGGGATCGTCTGCTGGCGGTGCTGGCGGCAGTCCGCGGGGTGGATGCCGGTGCCATCGCCCGCAGCCTTGCCGACAAGTTGCAGATCCCGGCCGAGGTCCATGCGGCCCGGGTGGCGGCGGTGCGCAAGCTCGGTCTGGATGACGAAACGAATGTTGACAGATTGTCGCCGGAGGCCCGGCAGTAATCCCGCGGCAACCCTGGCGACGGGGGGCATACAATGCCGCCCAGACATGTCCTCGAACCTGGTTTTTTCCGTGCTTCCGGCCCCATTCCGGCGATTTGCGCTGATCCTGCTGATTGCCGGTTCGGCGACCGCCGCCCGGGCGACCCAGCCGATCCCGGCCTTTGCCGAAGTGAAGGCCGGCGCCACGCCGTCGGTGGGGGTGCTGCTCGCCCGCGACGGCACGCCGCTGGCCGAGCGACGGCTCGACCCACGGGTGCGGCGGCTGGAGTGGATCGGCCTGGCCAACCTGTCGCCAGCCCTCAAGGAAGCCCTGCTGGCCGCCGAGGACAAGCGCTTCTTCGAGCATTCGGGTGTCGACTGGCGGGCCTTTGCCGGCTCGCTCTGGCACAACCTGTGGTACGACCGCAAACGCGGGGCGTCCACCTTGTCGATGCAGCTCGCCGGCCTCCTCGACCCGGAGCTGGCCCTCGGCCGTGACGGCGCGCCGCGCCGCTCCATCGGCCAGAAGTGGGATCAGGCCCTCGCCGCCCAGGCCCTGGAGAACCGCTGGACCAAGGAGCAGATCCTCGAAGCCTACCTCAACCTGGCGCCCTTCCGGGGCGACCTGCAGGGTGTGCATGCGGCGTCCCGCGCGCTGTTCGGCAAGACCCCGGGCGAGCTCGGCCGGCCCGAGGCGCTTGTGCTGGCGGTGCTGCTGCGCGGCCCCAACGCCAAGGCGGATGTGGTTGCACGCCGGGCCTGCGTGCTGGCCGAGCGCATCGGCAACCCGTCGGCCTGCGGTCCCGCTCAGCGCATCGCCGATACCACCCTCGACCGCCAGCATATCGGCCCGCGCTGGGAGCTGGCGCCACACCTTGCCCGCCAGCTCCTTCAGCAGCCCGGCGAGCGCCTCGTCACCACCCTCGACGCCGACGCCCAGCGCCTGACCCTGGCGGCCCTGCGCCGGCTCGGCCCGACCGACGCCGCCGCGGTGGTCATCGACAACGCCACCGCCGACGTGCTCGCCTACGTGGGGGCGCCGGATGCGGCCCAGGCGGATCAAGCGGCGATCCTGCGCAGCAGCGGCAACCTGCTGCTGCCCTTCGTTTACGGCATCGCGATCGAGCGCCGTCAGCTCACCGCCGCAACCCTGCTGGACGATTCCCTCTCCAACCACGCGCCCACCAACCCCGACGAACGGCTGTGGGTGAGCGCCCGCCGGGCCCTCGGCGAAAGCCTGTCCGAACCCTCCCAGACGGTGCTGCGGATGGTGGGCGAACAACTGCCCGAGCGCTTCCGGGTGGCCGATCTGGATGTGGGGCGTAGCGGCCAGGCCGATCTCGGCCTGCTGGCCATCGCCGGGCTCTACCGCAGCCTGGGCAATGGCGGGCTATGGCTGGCGCCGCGCAGCACGCCTGGTGGCGAGCGGGTCGCCCGGCGCATGCTGCGGCCCGAGGCGGGCTTCATCGTGGGCGACATCCTCACCGAGGTGGACCCGGAGGGCATGCCCCAGCCCTTCGTGATCCGCCAGTACGTGCCCGACGGGCGCGAGACGCTGGTGGCGGGTTTTTCAGACCGCTACACCGTGGCCCTGTGGTCGGCGGGTGCCCGTGGCACGCCGGCGCAGGCCAATGCCGCCTGGCACGAGATCCTGCGCGGCCTGCACCGCAATCAGCCGGCCATCCGGCCGGTGCCGCCGGCGGGTGTGGTGTCGACGCTGGTGGTGTTCGAGCCGCCGGTGGAAAGCCCGCGCCGGGAGTGGTTCATCCGCGGCACGGAAGTGGAACGGGTGGCGCTGCCCCGCAGCCTGCCGCGGATCGCCTGGCCCGCCAACGGCATGCTGGTGGATGCGATGGCGCTGGTGGGCGATCCGGGTTTTCGCATCCATTTCGAGGGCAGCCGCCTGCCGCCTGGCGCCTGGTGGCGTCTGAACGGCGAGCGGGTGGGCAACGGAAACGGCAGCACGAACGGCAATGGCGGGCGGGCCAGCTGGCGGCCGGTGGCAGGCCGTCATGTGCTGGATCTGATGGCTGCCGACGGGCAGATCCTCGACAGCGTCACCTTTGCGGTGCGCGCGCCTCTCGACGACGAGCCGTCAAAGCCAGCGGACCAGCAGCCAGACCGCCAGTGACATCAGCAGCGTGCTGGTGAACGGGATGTGGATGTGACGTCCGAAGACGTCGAAATGCAGATCACCGGGCAGATGCCCGATGCGCCAGCGCCGCCGCGGCAGGCCGGAGCCGAGCCCCGACACCACCGCCAGCACCACGATTGCCAGCAACCACTTGAGCATCGGCCCTCTACCTGCCGTCGAAAATGAAGCGTCGGGCAGGCGCAACGGGCACCGGCCGACAACGCGGGAGCCCGGACCTTACCGCGTTTCCGGCCGCCCGTGTTGCCAGCGCAGGCGGCGACGGCGGTTGAGCAGCGCGCCGCCGATGGCCATCCCGGCCAGCCCGACGACCGCCGGTTCGTCGATCGCCGACGGTGCGGGCGCAGAGGCCGGGGACGACACCGAGCCGGTGCTCACCGCCGCCCAGCGCAGGGTGCCGCCGGCGTAAAGCGCCTCGCCCAGCCCGTCGCCATAGAAGGTGACGGTGGAGAAGGTGCGGCTGTCGTCGATGGCCGCCACGAAGTTGGTGAACGCGTAATCGGTGGCGCCGTCGCCGTCGTAATCCTTGTTGCCGGGGTTGGAATCGGCGTTGATGGCGTTGGCGACGATGCGGGTGGCGCCGCCGTCGAAGGAAATGAACAGGTTGGAGCCCACCGGCGCACCGGTGTCCGGGTGGAGCACGCTGGTGCAGCAGGTGGCCCAGTCGGCTATCTCCAGGCCGAAGGCGTTGACCGGCGTGGCAAAGGTGAAGGTCAGCCCGGAGCCCGACGCCGGCACTGCCGGGGCGATCGCGATGGTCGCGCCGCCGACCGCGTACGACCGGCCCGCCGCGCGATAGCCGTTGTAGTCGCCATAGACGAAGCGGTCGGTGTTGTCGGTGGCGCGGATCGTCAATCCGGGCAGCGTCCAGCTCGATGCGTTGGACGTCAGGCCGGAGAGCGCCAGCGTCTGCACCGTGCCGCCGACGCCGGTGATCGTGCTGTCGAAGGCCGCCCGGCCACTGACCACGTCATTGTTGTAGATGACCGGCGCCGCGATGGCGCCCAGGGACAATAAACTGCCAACGGCACTGCATGCCAGCTTCCTGCGCATTTTCGCCTCCGTGAATAATTTCACGAATTTCAAGCAAAATTTACGCCCAAAATGGTTTGTTTATGTAAAACAATGGCTTGGATTTGGTGCTGAAATAATTCGCCACAAAGTGTAAAGGCGCCCGACAGTGCCGTTGCGGTGTTCGGGCGTGTCTTTTGCTTTTCTCTACTCCCCGGCTGGGGTAAGTTCTCCGCCTGAACACTTCCAACGCCCGAGCCGATGACCTTTTCCCCCGTCCGCAGTCCCCTCCGCCTGACCGCAGGATTCCGTCCATGAACCGTTCCCGCTTCGGCGATCTGGAAGTGCTGTGTCACACCCCCTCCGGCCCGGTCCGCGAGACGCCTCTCCTGTTCGTGCACGGCGCCTACACCGCCGCGTGGTGCTGGGAAGAGCAGTTCCTGCCGTGGTTCGCCGCCCAGGGGTATGCGTCGTATGCGGTGTCCCTGTCGGGCCACGGGCGCAGTCGTGGCCGGACCTACCTCGACAGCTTCTCGATCTCGGATTACGTGGATGACGTGGCGGAGGTGGCCGGCAAGCTGCCCGCGACGCCGGTGCTCATCGGCCACTCGATGGGCGGGATGGTGGTCCAGAAGTACCTGGAGCGTCACACGGCGCCGGCGGTGGTGCTGATGTCGTCGGTGCCGCCCCAGGGCCTGCTGGGCTCGGCTTTCGGGCTGGCGTTCTCCAAGCCGCACCTGCTGGGCGACCTCAACCGCATCATGGGCGGCGGGCAGCCGCAGATGGAAACCCTGCGCGACGCGATGTTCCACGAGGCCATCGAGCTCGAGCGCCTGCAGCGCTACTACCACCTCTGCCAGCCCGAATCCCACCGGGCGATCTGGGACATGTCGCTGTTCGACCTGCCGTCCCTAGCGCGCATCGAGTTGCCGCCGATGCTGGTGCTGGGCGCCGAGCATGACGTGCTGATCCCACCCGATCAGACGCGTCTCACCGCCCGTCGCTACGACGTCGAACCGCAGATCCTGCCGGGCCTCGGCCACGGCATGATGCTGGAGAGCGACTGGCGGGTGGCGGCCGATCCGATCCTGGCGTGGTTGAAGTCGCTCGATCTGTAGCGGGGCGTTCCAATCGCGCCGGGCCGTGAACTTCGTCATTGCGGACGCCCATTTTGTGTTCCATCCTGAAATCGTGCGACTGGCGGTGATTTCGGAGCGTTGAAGCGGGCTTCCGGTGTCGTCTGCCGGATTTCCTTCAACCTTTGGAAGCCACAGCCGTTAAGAAAAACAGGGGGACACGTCTCTCACCCCGGAACGGAGGCCGAAATGGTGATCTTCATGGATATGGAAAGCGGTGAACGGAGCTACCTCGAGCCCGAGATGTCCGACGGGCCGGCCTATGATGACGAAGTGCTGAACGCCAACCTGCTGCCGCCCGAGCTCGCGCTTGGCCTGCAGGAGATCCCGGCCGCCAGCCACGAGCGTCACGCGGTGCCGACCGACGTGGATGCCTTCCTGAGCGCGGTGTATCGCTTCCAGGAATAATCAGCCCCAGCGTCTCGATCAAAAAAACAGCCCGCCGGCGTGATGCGCCGGCGGGCTGTTTGCATGTGGACCGGCCAACTTACAGGCTGTGCAGGCGGTCGCCGCGCAGGAAGCCGATCAGCGGCTGGCCGATGTTGCGCGACAGGGCGATCACCTTGAACAGCTCGCCCATCTCGTGGGGGCCGGTGAGGCGCTGCACGGCCTTCGAGGCGCGGATGTAGTCGGCGCTGTCTTCGGGCGCCCGGCGCGCCAGGCAGGCCAGCACGCCGCAGTTGAACAGGAAGTTCGCCTGGTCGGCGTAGCCCATCACATCCAGCCCGGCCTCGAAGCCGGCCTCGGCGATGGCGGTGAAATCCACGAAGGCGGTGATGTCGTTGAGCCCCGGCCACAGGAAGGGATCACCGTGGGCATGGTGGCGGTAGTAGCACAGCAGCGTGCCGGTGCTGCGGCTGGGCAGGTAGTACTCGGCGCGGGGGTAGCCGTAGTCGATCAGGATCATCGCGCCCTGTTCGAGGCGTGCGGCCCATTCGGCCACCCAGGCGCGGCCAGCGAGGTTGATCTCGCTGACGTATTCGCCTTCGGACGGCAGGGGCAGCGCGAGGGCCTCGGCCGCCTCGGCAACCCGGCCGGCGACAGGGCGGTCGGCCCACACGAAGCGGCCTTCGTCGTCGACGCTGACGCCCCGCTCGAAGATGCCTTCCGGGCGCCACGCCACCAGATGCACCGGCATCACGTCGAGCACCTCGTTGGCCACCAGGGCGCCGGAGAAACGCTCCGGCAGGGTGTCGAGCCAATGCACGCGGCCGGCCAGGTGCGGCACCTTGGCCGCAAGGGTGTCGAACTGGCGTTCGCGCAGCTCGCCCGAGACCTCGAGGATGCCGTAGCTTTCGGGCAGCGCGCCCTGGAGCTCGAGTTCGAGGAGCAGATCCGCGGCGAGCAGCCCGGTGCCGGCGCCAGCTTCGATGATGTGGGGCGCCGACAGGCGCATCACCTGCTGGAGCTGGCTGGCCAGCGCCTGGCCGAAGAGGGGCGTGAGCTCCGGCGCGGTGATGAAGTCCCCGCCCGGCCCGAACTTGCGCGAGCCGCCGCTGTAATAGCCCAGCCCGGGCGCGTAGAGGGTTTCGGCCATGTAGCTGGAGAACGGGATCCAGCCCCCTTCGGCAGCGATCAGGGCCTGCAGGCGGGCGACGAGGGCGGCGCTTTGTTCGAGGGCTTCGGCTGACGGCTGGGGCAGGTTCATGGCGGCGCGGAGGTGTAAAATCGCGCATTTTACCCTGCCGCGCTACCGTGCCGCGGCGCGGGGATGCCGCGCGTCGCAAGACAGCGCCATTTCGGCCGTTGCCGCCGTATGATAACGCTCCCCGAAGATCCCCTTTTCAGGTCGTCATGAATCAACCGGCAGCTGCGCCTGTCGCCCTCGTGACCGGCGCAGCCCGGCGCGTCGGCGCTGAAATCGCCCGCCACCTGCATGCCGCAGGCGCGCGGGTCGTGCTCCATTGCCGCCAGTCGCGGGATGAGGCCGATGCCCTCGCCGCGGCCTTCAATGCGTCCAGGCCCGATTCGGCCTTGGTCGTGCAGGCCGATCTGCTGGATACCGGGGCGCTGACGGATCTGGTGGATGCCGTCATTGCCCATTATGGGCGCCTGGATGCGCTGGTCAATAACGCGTCGAGCTTCTTTCCCACCGCGATGGGCGAGATCGACGAGGCGGCCTGGTTCGATCTGATCGGTTCCAACCTCAAGGCGCCGCTGTTCCTGGCCCAGGCGGCCAACCCCTGGCTGCAGGCCACCGGGGGCGCGATCGTGAACATCGTCGATATCCACGCCGAGCGCCCGCTGAAAGGCTACCCGCTTTACTGCGCCGCGAAGGCCGGTCTGCTGGGTCTGACCCGCGCGCTGGCCCTTGAACTGGCGCCGCGGGTCCGGGTCAATGGTGTTGCTCCTGGCGCGATCGAGTGGCCCGAGGACGGTCAGTTTCCGCCCGCCGAGCGCGACGCCGTGGTAGCCCACACGCTGCTGCAGCGGGTCGGCGCGCCGTCGGATATCGCCCGGACAGTCCGTTTTTTGCTCTTCGATGCGCCCTACGTCACAGGTCAGATCATTCCGGTCGATGGTGGGCGCAGTGCGCATTTATAACGTATTTAACATTTATCACCGTCGGATCGTCTTTTCGCCCGACTTATAATCATCGAACATCTGGAAAACAATGGAACACGCAGTGGCAGTCCCCGCGCCGGTGGCAGACGACTCTTCCGAAACGGAATCCCGTTTCTCCAATTCCTTCCTGCGCCTCAAGAAATTCCTGATGCGCAAGACGGGGGAGGCCATCGTCGACTACGGCATGATCGAGGAAGGCGACGTGGTGATGGTCTGCGTGTCCGGTGGGAAGGATTCCTTCACGCTGCTCTCGCTGCTGCTTGAACTGCGCGAGCGGGCGCCGATCAACTTCCGCGTCGTGGCCATGAACCTCGACCAGAAGCAGCCCGGCTTCCCCGACCACGTGCTGCCGGCCTACTTCGAATCCATCGGCGTCGAATACAAGATCGTCACCGAGAACACCTACAAGATCGTCAAGGACAAGATCCCCGAGGGCAAGACCACCTGCTCCCTGTGCTCCCGTCTGCGTCGCGGCATCATCTACCGTACCGCCAAGGAAGTCGGCGCCACCAAGATCGCCCTGGGTCACCACCGGGACGACATGATCGAGACCATGTTCCTCAACATGTTCTTCGGCGGCAAGATGAAGTCCATGCCGCCCAAGCTGGTGAGCGACGACCGTCAGAACGTGGTGATCCGCCCGCTGGCCTACTGCTCGGAAAAGGACATCGAGCGGTTTGCCCGGGGCATGGAATATCCGATCATCCCGTGCAACCTGTGCGGCAGCCAGGAGAATGCCCAGCGCAAGCAGATCAAGGCTATGCTGCGCGACTGGGACAGCCGTTTTCCCGGCCGTATCGTGTCCATCGCCACCGCGATGAAGAACGTCGTTCCGTCCCATCTGGCGGACGGCAAGCTGTTCGATTTCCTGAACGTCACGCGCGGCACGGAAGTGGAGCAGGGCGACATCGTGTTCGATACTCCCGAACTTCCGCCAGTCGCGCAAGAAGATGCCTCAGCGATCCCCATCGGGATCTGGAGAAGTTAGAGCTTATGGATCGCCCACCCAGCCTCCCGTGCACGTCTGAGGGATTCACCGTGACTGTTTCCCCCTGTCGGACGGGGATCACCGGAGCATGCCGCGATGAATGAGCGTGCCGCCACCCGGTGCCTGCTGTATGCAGACGTGGCAGGTCGTGTCCGTCTGTCCGTCAAGCTGGGTGAGGCGGAGGCTGGCTATGCCGTCGAGCGTTGCCTTAACCGCATGTCCCGCTGCGCGGAGGCCTATTCGGCCGAAGGGCTGGAGCTGCGTCCGGAAGTGATTGTTGCCCGTTTCGGCGATGCAGATTCTGCCCTGCTGGCGGCCCGCGAGATGCGCGAACGAGTACGGGCGCTGCCGCCGATGAGCGGCATCAAGCTGGTGCTGCGGGCCGGGGTGGTGCTGGAGTCCGAAGGGGGTGACGAAGAAGGCGCTGCCGAGAAGATGGCCGCCCGCCTGGTGGATGGCTGCAATCCTGACACCATCACCGTCTCCGAGAGCCTTTCCGAGCTGCTGTCGCCGTCGATGCGGCGCCTGCTCGGCAAGCTCGATGACGCGGCCAGCAACGCACCCTTTCCGGCCCTTGAACTGGGCAACGCGCCGCCGCCCACGCCGGCCGAGCTCCGCCAGGAGGCCCTGCAGTCGGTCAGACAGATGCGGGTCAGCTTTCGTGGCCAGAAGTGGGTCATCGACGCGGCGCACCCGACGCTGCTGTTCGGTCGCGAAACCGGCAACGACATCGTCGTGTCCGATCCGCGGGTTTCCCGCCAGCACGCCCGCATCGAGCTGCGCAACGGCCTGTTCTATCTGGCCGATTCCAGCACCAACGGCACTTACCTGCTGGAGGAGGGGGCGGCGGAGCACTGCATCAAGCGCGGGGAGTTCGCGCTGTCCGAGAAAGGCCACATCGGGTGTGGCTTCTCGGTGGGTGACAACATGTCCGACGCGGTGGCATTCGCCCTCGACTGATCCACGGCGGCAGGCGCAACCCAATGAAAAGGGCCCTCAGCGGGCCCTTTTCCGTCATGGCGCCGGGGCGTTTCAGCCCTTCAGACAGGTGCTCATGAACTTCTTGCGTTCGTCGCCCTTGAGGGCCTTTTCGCCGGCTTCCTTGTTGCAGGCCTTCATCTTTTCCTGCTGCGGGGTGCCTTTGGCTTCGGCGGCGGCGGGTTTCGCGGAGAGGCATTCCTTCATGAAGGCCTTGCGCTCGTCGCCCTTCTTGTCGGCGGCGGATGCGTTGCATTCCTTCATCTTGTTCTGCTGGGTGGAGGCCGCGAAGGCGGCGGGTGCCAGACCGGCGGCAAACATCGAAACAGCGACACTCAGGATCAATTTTTTCATCTGGCCACTCCTCGTATGGGCGGGTTGTCGGAACTGCAACATCATCATAAACGGTGCTTGGGTGAATCCGTTGACGGCCAGGCCCGCCCAGGCTGCCGGATGTCGTGTCTTTTGGTTAAAAGCCGCTGTCTTCCATCGCCCGGCGCTGGCGATCGACGAACTCCTGGGTTGAATCGATGCCGCGCAGCAGGAGGATCGTCGATCGCACCGCGGCCTCGAGGAGTACGGCCAGGTTGCGGCCGGCTGCAACCGGAAGCACGACGCGGCGCAGCGGTACGCCGAGGATCAGCTGCTGCTCGCCCTCAAGGGACAGGCGCAGCGGATCCTGGTCGCCGGGCTGGCGGCGCTGCAGATGAACCACCAGCTTGAGCTTCATCTTCCGCCGGCAGGCGGTCTCGCCGAAGATCGTGCGGATGTTGAGGATGCCGAGGCCGCGCACCTCGATCACGTCCTGCAGAAGGGCCGGGCAGCGGCCTTCGAGGACGGTCGGGGCGATGCGCGAGAACTCGACGATGTCGTCGGCCACCAGGCCGTGGCCGCGGGAGATGAGTTCGAGGGCGAGCTCGGACTTGCCGGCGCCCGAATCCCCGGTGATGAACACGCCGAGGCCCAGCACGTCCATCATCACCCCGTGCAGGGCGACGCGTTCGGCCAGCTTGCGCGACAGGTAGCTGCGCAGCAGGTCGATGACGTTGGCCGCCGGCAGCGGGCTGGCGAACAGGGCTACGTCTTCGTTGGCGCAGACGGTGCGGATCAGGCTGGGGATGTCTTCGTCGTCGGCGACGATGATCGCCGGCGGGCCGTAGGAGAGGATCTCGCGGACATGGTGGATCACCTTGTCGCGGGTCTGGCGGCGGGCCCAGGCGAGCTCGGACGAGCCGAGGATCTGCAGGCGGTCGGGGTGGATCAGGTTGAGGTGGCCGACCATGTCGGCGGGCCAGATGCGGTCTTCGGAGACCGAGATGCGGGTGTCGAGGCTGCCGCAGATGTGGCGCAGCCTCAGGCGGTCGAGGTTGTCGTCAAACAGCCGCGCTACTGTTGTCTGGCGCATCGCTGCCCCACTGGGCGAAGAGGGAGTGCGCCGCGAGGGCGTCCGGGGCGGCCAGGAGCTGATCGCGGAAGCTGCGATCGCTGAACATCTGGGCGAGTTCGGAGAGGAGCTGCAGGTGGTGTTCGTTGGCCTGTTCGGGCACCAGCAGCACGAACAGCATCGACACCGGACGACCGTCGGGGGCGTCGAAGGGGACCGGCTCGGCGAGGCGCATGAACGCACCCAGTGCGTCCTTCAGGCCCTTGATGCGTCCGTGGGGGATCGCGATGCCCTGCCCGAGACCGGTCGAACCGAGCTTCTCGCGGGCAAACAGGCTGTCGAAGACGGTGCTCCGGGCGATGCCGTGATTGTTCTCGAACAGCAGGCCGGCTTGCTCGAAAGCGCGCTTCTTGCTGCTCGCCTCGAGGCCGACGACCACATTGGCCGGAGGCAGAAGTTTGGCGATGAGGTTCATGGGCGGGATGTTCCTGTACGCGGCTGGACCGGGACAGGTTTCCGGGAACGAATCTGGAAAATCCGGGGGCGGAGGCCGCCGGGGCCGTTGTGTCAGTTGGGGCGCATTATAGCCACAACGGTCCCGGGGAGAAGGGGATTACTTGGGGCCGAAGATCAGGATTCGGCGAGGTGCTGCTTCAGGGAGTCATGGCCGTGGTCGGAGGCCTTGTCCTTGTACTTCAGAACCTGGCGGTCGAGCTTGTCGGTCAGGGCGTCGATGGCGGCATACATGTCGGCATCCTCGCTCTCGACGTGGATGTCCTTGCCACGCACGTGAACGGTGACTTCGGCCTTCTGACGCAGCTTTTCCACCGAGAGGATCACGCCGACGCTGGTGACGTTGTCGAAATGACGGATCACGCGATCGAGCTTGGAGGAAACGTATTCGCGGATGGCCGGCGTAACTTCGACGTGATGCCCCGTGATGTTGAGGTTCATGGTTCTTACCTTTCTGTCAGATGGTTTTGCGCAGACTGACCGGCGGGATATCGAGGGACTCGCGGTACTTTGCGATGGTCCTGCGTGCCACGACGATACCCTGCTGGCCCAACAACTCGGCAATCTTGGCGTCGGACAAGGGTTTCTTCTTGTCTTCCGCGGCTACCAGCTGGCGAATCAGCGCCCGAATCGCCGTCGAGGAAGCCGCCCCACCGGTGTCGGTGGCGACGTGACTGCCGAAAAAATGTTTGAACTCGAAAATGCCTCTTGGTGTGGCCATGTACTTCTGGGTGGTCACCCGCGAGACGGTGGACTCGTGCAATTCCAACTGTTCGGCGATTTCACGCAGTGTCAGAGGGCGCATCGCCACATCGCCATAATCGAAGAACTGACGCTGCCGGTCAACGATCGCTTGCGACACACGCTGGATGGTGTCGAAGCGCTGTTGAACGTTCTTGATGAGCCAGCGGGCTTCCTGCAGGTGATTGGACAGGGAGCCACTGGCGCCGCGGTTGTCCCGCAGGATCTGGGCATAAAGCTGGTTGATGCGCAGCTTGGGCATCGCGTCCGGGTTGAGGTTCACAACCCAGGTGTTGCGCACCTTGCGGACGATGACATCCGGCACCACGTAGCGGATGTCGGACTGGGCGAAGCGGGCGCCGGGCCGGGGGTTGAGGTCGAGGATCAGGGCGTGGGCTTCGCGCAGCTCGTCGTCGGTGCAGCGCAGCGCGCGCTTGAGCTTGAGGTAGTCGCGGGCGGCGAGGAGCTCGAGGTGTTCGGCGACGATGGCCAGCGCCAGCTCGCGTTCGCGGCTGGGCGGCAGGGCGCGCAGCTGCAGGCCGAGGCATTCGCCGATGTCGGCGGCGCCGATCCCGCAGGGGTCGAGGCTCTGGATGTGGCGCAGGGCGATCGTGAGGTCGTCCAGATCCACTTCGAGTTCGGGCGGCAGCAGCGGCAGGAGGTCTTCCAGGGCCTGGCTGAGGTAGCCGTCGTCGTCGAGGGCCTCGATCATGAAGCGGGTGAGGGCCCGGTCGCGGTCGGACAGCTGGGTGAGGGCGATCTGGGCGTCCAGGTGGTCGCGCAGGGTGGTGACCGTGGCCTGGAGATCCTGGAAATCGTTGTCGTCGTCATCGTCCCGCGAGCCGCTGCCGGAGCCCTGCCAGTCGCCGCCTTCGGCGAAGTCGAACTCCCGGTCGGTGTCGCGTTCGCGCTGGTCGGATTCGCGGGCCTGCTCCTGCTCGCGCTCCTGGGCGGCCTCGCTGCCGGCGGGGGCGGCCGGGCCAGGGGCTTCGAGACGGCTGGAGCCGAGGTTCGACTCCGGCTCGTCCCGCTCGATCATCGGGTTCTCGAGGAGGATCTTCTCGATCTCCTGGTTGAGCTCGAGGGTCGATAGCTGTAGCAGCTTGATGGACTGCTGCAGCTGCGGGGTGAGCGCGAGATGCTGGGAGAGTTTGAGCTGGAGGCTGGGCTTCATGACAACAATGATGCCTTAAAGCCGGAAGTGCTCGCCGAGGTAAACCTGACGGACCTGTTCATTCCGGACGATCTCTTCAGGGCGGCCGCTGGCCAGCACTTCGCCGGCATTGATGATGAAGGCGCGGTCGCAGATGCCAAGGGTTTCGCGGACGTTGTGGTCGGTGATGAGCACGCCGATCCCTTTTTCCTTGAGGAAGCGGATGATCTTCTGGATGTCGATCACGGCGATCGGGTCGACGCCGGCGAAGGGCTCGTCGAGGAGGATCAGCCGCGGGTCGGAGGCGAGGGCGCGGGCGATCTCGCAGCGCCGGCGTTCGCCGCCGGAGAGGGAGATCGCGGTGTTGTCGCGCAGGTGTTCGATGCCCAGTTCGCCGAGGAGCTGCTCGAGGCGCTCGGCCATCTCGGTCTTGGTGAGCTTCTGCAGTTCGAGCACGGCCTGGATGTTCTCGGCCACGGTGAGCTTGCGGAAGACGCTCATCTCCTGGGGCAGGTAGGACAGGCCGAGGCGGGCGCGCTGGTGGATCGGGCGATGGGTCAGGACCTGGTCGTCGAGGGTGATCTCGCCGCCGTCGGCGACCACGAGGCCGACGATCATGTAGAAGCAGGTGGTCTTGCCGGCGCCGTTGGGGCCGAGCAGGCCGACCACCTCGCCACTGCCGACGTCGAAGGAGACGTCGTGGACGACGGTGCGGGCCTTGTACTTCTTGCGCAGGTTGCTGACTTTAAGCAGGCTCATCGCCGGGGTGTTCTTTCAGGACTCTACGAATGATTTCGGTCGAGAAACCGCGACCTTGAAGAAAACGCGCCTGGCGCGCCCATTCTCGCGCGTCTGCCGGTGCTGCGGCGAATTTTCGGCGATGGATGTCGCAGGCGCGTTCGAATTCACTTTCCGGACAGTTGTCGGCAATGGCCAGGCCGATCTGCTCGGCGCCGACGCCGCGCCGGGCGAGCTCGCTCTTGAGCCGCGAGGCGCCGAAGCGGGCCGCCTTGGCGCGCACGTAGGCATCGGCGAAGCGGGCGTCGGAGAGGAGGCCAAGCTCGACCAGACGGTCGAGTTCGGCGCTCACCTCTTCCACGCTGCCAAGGGTGCCCAGCTTGCGGGCCAGCTCGGCGCGGGAGTGTTCCCGCTGGGCCAGGCAGCGCAGGGCCCGCTCATGCAGACTGGTGGCCATGGACGACGGTGCTTCCTGCCCGGGACGCTCAGGCTGCCGCGGCGGGGGCGGCGGGCGCGATCACGGCCATCTCGGGCAGCCCGACGGCGACGCGGATCTTGTTTTCGATCTCGCGGGCGATGTGCGGGTTGCTCTTGAGAAACTCGCGGGCGTTGTCCTTGCCCTGGCCGATCTTCTCGCCGTTGTAGGCGTACCAGGCGCCGGACTTGTCCACGAACTTGTGCTGGACGCCCAGGTCGATGATCTCGCCCTCGCGGGAGGTGCCTTCGCCGTACAGGATGTCGAACAGGGTTTCGCGGAACGGGGGCGCGACCTTGTTCTTGACGACCTTGACCTTGGTCTCGGAGCCGATCACCTCGTCGTTCTTCTTGATGGTGCCGATACGGCGGATGTCCATCCGCACCGAGGCGTAGAACTTGAGGGCGTTGCCGCCGGTGGTGGTCTCGGGGCTGCCGAACATCACGCCGATCTTCATCCGGATCTGGTTGATGAAGATGACCAGGGTGTTGGTGCGCTTGATGTTGGCGGTGAGCTTGCGCAGGGCCTGGGACATCAGGCGGGCCTGCAGGCCGGGGAGCTGGTCGCCCATCTCGCCTTCGATTTCGGCCTTCGGGGTGAGCGCCGCGACGGAGTCGATGACGACCACGTCGACGCCGCCGGAGCGCACCAGCATGTCGGCGATCTCGAGGGCCTGTTCGCCGGTGTCGGGCTGGGAGATGAGCAGCTCGCCGATGTTGACCCCGAGCTTCTGGGCGTAGGTGACGTCCAGCGCGTGTTCGGCGTCGATGAAGGCGGCGGTGCCGCCGAGCTTCTGCATCTCGGCGACGACCTGGAGGGTGAGGGTCGTCTTGCCGGACGATTCGGGACCGTAGATTTCCACGACCCGGCCGCGGGGCAGGCCGCCGATGCCGAGGGCGATGTCGAGGCCCAGGGAGCCGGTGGAGACGGTCTGGATGTCGCTTTCAACTTCGCCGTCGCCCAGGCGCATGATCGAGCCCTTGCCGAACTGCTTTTCGATCTGGGAAAGCGCGGCGGCGAGGGCCTTGGCCTTGTTGTCATCCATCTGTCGTGATCCTTGTAAAAAGGGTTTTGGAGATTATGGCACAGAGTTTGCGTGCGGGTGATCGCGCGTCGTCACGAGAGGTATCGGAGCGAAGAAAGTCGCGCAGACTGGTATTTTATACAGTTGCGGCGGAACGTCTACCGGATTTGCCAAGGCCTTGATGTCAGACGGATTTCAGGCGTAGCGGCGGATCAGTTCGGTGAGCGCGAAGACCACTGCCTGGCGGCGGACGGACTCCCGGTCGCCGTCGAAGCGGCAGGTGGCCGTCTGGGGGGATTCGCCGGTCCGCCCCCAGCCGAAGCACACGGTGCCGACGGGTTTGTCGGCCGAGCCGCCGCCCGGGCCGGCGATACCGGAGATCGACAGGGCGAGGTCGGCCTCGGCCCGTTCGAGGGTGCCGCGGACCATCGCCGCGGTGGTCGGCTCGCTGACCGCGCCGTGGCGGGCGAGGGTCATCGGCGAGACGCCGAGGAGCGCGCACTTGGCGTCGTTGGAGTAGGTGATGAAGCCGCAGTCGAACCAGCCGGAGCTGCCGGCGGTGGCGGTGACGACCTCGGCGACCCAGCCACCGGTGCACGATTCGGCGGTGGCGAGGCGCCAACCGCGGGCGGCGAGGTGGTCGCCGACGAGGCGGGAAAGGGTTTCGAGCTGGGCGTCCATTAACCGAGGAACCTCACGAGCAGGGCCAGCGCGAGCAGGGTGTAGCCGGCGGCGATGAGATCGTCGAGCATCACGCCGAAGCCGCCGCGGGTGCGGTCATCCACCCAGCGGATGGGCTGCGGCTTGACGATGTCGAAGAAGCGGAACAGCACGAAGGCGGTGAGCTGCCAGCCGAAGCCTTCGGGGGTGAGCCACAGGACCAGCCAGATGGCGACGATCTCGTCCCACACGACGCTGCCGTGATCGGCCACGCCGAGAGCGCGGCCGGTGCGTTCGCAGGCAAGGACGCCGAACAGGAAGCAGGCCACCAGCAGCCCGGCGAACAGGCCGTCGGTGAGCGGTGCGCGCACGAGGGGGAAGAGCAGCCAGCCGGCCAGGGTGCCCGCGGTGCCGGGGCCCTTGGGCCACAGGCCGGAGCCGAAGCCGAGGGCGACGAAGTGGGCCGGATCGGACAGCAGGAAGCGGAGGTTGGGCTTCATGCGCCGTTGCCGAAGTGGTCGTAGCCTCGGGCGGCGAGCTCGCGCAGGGTGCCGCTGGTGTCGCGCAGGTGCAGGCCGCGGGTGGCCGGGGTGATGCTGCCGATGCGGTGCAGGGGCAGGGCCAGTCGGGCGGAAAGATCGGCCAGGGCAGCGCGCTGGGTGGGCGGAGCGGTGAACAGCAGCTCGTAGTCGTCGCCGCCGCCGGTGCACGCGGCGAAGGCCCGGGCGGGATCGCCGCAGGCGGCCACGAGGGGCGCGAGGGGCAGGTTGGCTTCGTCGATCACCGCGCCAACCCCTGAACATTCGAGGATGTGGTCGAGATCGCCCAGCAGGCCGTCGGAGACGTCGAGCATGGCGCTGGCGATGCCGCGCAGGCCGAGGCCCAGGGCGACCCGCGGCTGGGGCCGGTGCAGGGCGGCGAGGCAGTCGTCGCGGTAGGTGTCGGCGAGGTGGGTCTCGCCGCGCAGGTGGGCGAGGCCCAGGGCGGCGCGCCCCGGGGCGCCGGACACCCACAGGTCGTCACCGGGCTTTGCGCCGCTGCGGGTGATGGCGGCGCCGGTGGGTACTTCGCCGAAGATCGTCGGGCACAGGTTGAGCGGGCCACGGGTGGTGTCGCCGCCGATGGCGTCGATGTCGAAGGCCTCGCAGCAGGCGAAGAAGCCGCCCGCGAAGGCTTCGATCCAGGCTTCGTCGGCGCCGGGCAGGCTGGCCGCCAGCACCACCCAGCGAGGCTGGGCGCCCATGGCGGCGAGGTCGGAGACGTTGACCGCGAGGGTCTTCCAGCCCAGATCGGTGGGGTTGGTGTCGGCGAAGAAATGCGTGCCGGCCACCAGCATGTCGGTGGAGATGGCCAGCTGCATGCCGGGGGCCGGGCGGATCAGCGCCGCGTCGTCGCCCACCGCTAGATCGGTGTGGCGGGCGGGACGGGTGAAGTGCCGGCGGATCAGGGCGAACTCGGACGGCATCGCGCGGGATGGTTCCGGCAGCTGGCGGGTCAGGCCGGCTTGTTGCCGCGGGCGGCCTGACGCTCGCGGGCGTTGGCTTCGACCTCGTCGGCACGCAGGCGGGCGGCGAGCTTGTCGAGCACGCCGTTCACGAACTTGTGGCCGTCGGTGCCGCCGAAGCCCTTGGCCAGCTCGATGGCCTCGTTGATGATGACCCGGTAGGGGGTTTCGGGGCGGTGGGCGAGCTCGAAGGTGGACATCAGCAGGATGCCGCGCTCGACCGGCGACAGCTCATTGAGCGGGCGCTCGATGTAGTTTGCGAAGCCGACCTGGAGTTCGGGTGCGTTGGTGATGGTGCCGCGCAGAAGGCCGACGAAGAGCTCGCGGTCACATTTGTCGAAACCGGCGACTTCGGCCAGCTGGGATTCGATGGAGGTGACGGGCGACTGATTGAGCAGCCACTGGTAAACGCCCTGCAGGGCGAACTCGCGGGCGCGGCGGCGGGGAGATTTGTTGGCGGGGCTCATGCCAGGGCCTTCAGGAGTCGGGCCATCTCGACGGCGGCCTGGGCGCAGTCGGCGCCCTTGATCTGCATCCGGGCGAGGGCCTGGTCGTCGTCTTCGGTGGTGAGGATGCCGTTGGCGATGGGCACGCCGGTGTCGAGGGTGACGCGGGTGATGCCGGCGCCCTGCTCGTTGGAGACGAGCTCGAAGTGGTAGGTCTCGCCGCGGATCACCGCGCCGAGGGCCACCAGGGCGTCGAAGCGGCCGCTCCGGGCCATCGTCTGCAGCGTGAGGGGGGCTTCGAGGGCACCGGGCACGGTGGCGATGGTGATGTCGTTCGCCGCGACGCCGAGGCGCTGCAGTTCGGTGGTGCAGGAGGACAGCAGGCCTTCGCACACGTCGAGGTTGAAGCGGCACATGACGACGCCCACCCGAAGGCCGCGGCCGTCGAGGTTGGGTTCGATTTCGGGGATGTTGTCGTAACGGGGCATGGTGTTACCTGAAAATGGAGTGGAGGCCGGGTCAGGCGTCGAGGGCGGCGTGGCCGACGACGGTGAGGCCGAAGCCGGTCATGCTGGGGATCTTCCGCGGGCTGGCCATCAGACGCATCTTGCCCACCTGCAGTTCGCGCAGGATCTGGGCGCCGACGCCGAACAGGCGCGGATCCCACTTCAGGGCGGCGCGCGGGGCGGTGGGGTCGGTGGCGAGCTGGGCGAGGAGTTCCTGGCCGCTCTGGGGGCGGTAGAGCAGGACGATCACGCCGTTGCCGTGCTGGGCGATGCGCTTGAGCGCGGCGTCGATCGGGAAGGTGTGGCGGCCGCTGGTGGGGTCGAGGAAGTCGAGCACCGAGACGGGTTCGTGGACGCGCACCAGGGTTTCGACGTCGGGCGAGATGGCGCCGTAGGTCATGGCGAGGTGAACATCGCCGGAGGTGCGGTCTTCGAAGGCCGACAGGCGGAAGTCGCCGTGGGGGGTGCTGACGGTCTTCTCGCTGACCTTCTCGATGAGCTTCTCGGTGCGGGCGCGGTATTCGATGAGGTCGCGGATCGCGCCGATCTTGAGGCCGTGGTGCTGGGCGAACTCGATGAGTTCGGGCATGCGCGACATGGTGCCGTCGTCGTTCATGATCTCGCAGATCACCGACGCGGGCTCGAGCCCGGCGATGCCGGCGAGGTCGCAGCCGGCTTCGGTGTGGCCGGCACGGATCAGCACGCCGCCGGGCTTGGCCATGATCGGGAAGATGTGGCCGGGCTGGACGATGTCGGCGGGCCGGGCGTGACGGGCCACGGCGGCCTGCACGGTGCGGGCGCGGTCGGCGGCGGAGATGCCGGTGGTCACGCCTTCGGCGGCTTCGATGGACACCGTGAAGGCGGTGGAGAACTGGCTGCGGTTGTCGCGGGCCATCTGGTTGATGCCCAGCTGGCGGCAGCGTTCTTCGGTGAGGGTGAGGCAGATCAGGCCGCGGGCGTGCTTGGCCATGAAGTTGATGGCTTCAGGCGTGATGTGCTCGGCGGCGATGACGATGTCGCCTTCGTTCTCGCGGTCTTCCTCGTCCACGAGGATGACCATCCGGCCGGCCTTGATGTCGGCGATGATTTCGTTGATGGGGGCCAGCGCGCTCATGCGGGGCTTCCTTCCTGCTCGTTGCGCCAGGCCTGCATGCGCTCGACGTAGCGGGCGATGAGGTCGATCTCGAGGTTGACCGTGCTGCCGGCGGCGAGGCGCTTGAGCGTGGTGACCTGGACGGTGTGGGGGATGAGATTGATCGAGAAGTCGCGGCCCTTCACCCAGTTGACGGTGAGGCTCACGCCGTCGACGGTGATCGAACCCTTGCGGGCGATGTAGCCGGCGAGGCTTTCGGGGGCGCGGATGACGAGCTCGTGGCTCTCGCCGACCGGCTCGAACTTCTGCACGCTGCCGATGCCGTCCACGTGGCCGGTGACCAGGTGGCCGCCGAGGCGGTCGGCCAGGCGCAGGGCCTTTTCGAGGTTCACCTCGCCCGGGGCGTCGAGGCCGACGGTGCAGTTGAGGGTTTCGCGGGAGACGTCGAAGCTGACGACCTTGCCGTCCTGGGCGATGACGGTGAGGCACACGCCGTTGTTGGCGATGCTGTCGCCGAGCTGGACGTCGTCGAGATCAAGGGTGCCCACATCGACGGCCAGGCGCACGCCGTCTTCAAGGGGCGTGACGCTCAGGATGCGGCCGGTGGCGGCAACGATTCCGGAGAACATGGGATTGGGCTGACCAGAGGGGAAACCGCAATTTTAGCGCGATTTGCGCTGATTTCCGCGCCGGCTTGACGGCTGGGGGCACCTCCCGGCGGGACGCGCCCCCCGGCTGCGGGGGATCAGAGAATCTCGGCGATGTGGTCGCGCTCGACGAGTTCCTGCTCGAACTGGTGGATTTCGAGGCCGAGGGCGTTGCGTGCCGACACCATGCCCACCGGCTTGCCGTCGTCGACCACCGGCACGTGCCGGAAGCCGCCTTCAAACATCATGTGCAGGGCGTGGGCGAGGGGCTTGTCGGGGCTGGCGGTCTGGAGCTTGGTGGTCATCACCGCCGCGAGGGGGGTGGAATCGGGGTCAAGCCCGCGGGCGACGACGCGGTTGAGCACGTCGCGCTCGGTGAACAGGCCGGCGAGCTTTCCGGCGGCGTCGACCACGAGGATCGCGCCCACGTTGTTGCTGGCCATCGAGATGGCGGCGGCGCGGACGGTGGTGTCGGCCAGGGCGGATACGACGGTCTGGCCTTCAACGACCTGGCGCAGGGTTCTGTGGGGCATGGGTTGTCTCCTGATGGGCTTGGAATGGGCAGAGGCGATCATCGCGAGGGGCGCTGTCGCGCCCTCACTGTTATGTGGTGTCCGGGATCAGGTGCTCGGCTTCGGGGTGGCCGGCTTGCTCATGTCGGGTTTGCCGCTCTTGGCGCCGTTTTCGCCGCACGCCTGGGCGCCAGCGGCAAAGCCCAGGGCCAGGGCGAGAAGAAGTGCAATCTTGCGGATCATCATGTCATCTCCTGCAGGGCGGTGATTTCATCATGGAACGTCCGGGCTGCTTTCGCAAGGACCGCACGTGCTTTCTGGCCGGCCGCGCCGGTTGTGCCGAATTGCGTCAACCACCGCACAAAACGCAGTCGACCGGCGCGGCTTCGGCTTAACATGGCTGTCTGAGCGTGGTGGCTCATGGTCCGGTGAACAGATGACCGACGAAACGAAGAAAAGCTCCCCAGAGTTCGATCAACAATCCGCTGCCCAGGCGGGCGAGCCGGCCGAACCGGATACCACTGGCGCCACGGGCCACGACGCCCAGGCCTTCCAGGCCATCCTGAGCCTGGTGTCCCGAGAGAGCGGCGTGGACATGCGCTGCTACAAGGAGAGCACGCTGCTTCGCCAGACCCTGCGTCGCTGCCGGGCCCTCGACATGGCCGGGCTCGACGCCTATCTGGCGCACCTGTGCGTGAGCGCCGACGAGCTGGACCGGCTGCAGCAGAGCTTCATGATCTCGGTGTCGTCGTTCTTCCGCGACCCGGAAGTCTTCACCGAACTGGCCCGGGCCCTGCAGACCGTGGTGGATGGCAAGCAGGCGGGCGAGACGCTGCGGGTGTGGGTGCCGGCCTGCGCCACCGGTGAGGAGGTCTACTCCATCACCATCGTGCTCGCCGAGATCCTCGGTGCGCGGCTGGACAGCCTCGACATCCGGGTCTTTGCCACCGACATCGACGAGGACGCCCTCGATGTCGCCCGGGCGGGCCTGTATTCGGCGGCGGAGGTCGCCGGGCTGTCGCCGGAGCGGCTGGAACGCTGGTTCTCCGCCGAGGGCGACGGCTGGCGGGTGGCCAAGCAGCTGCGCGAGATGTGCGTCTTCTCGGTGCACGATCTGGTCGGGCATCCGCCGCTGGTGCGGATGGATCTGGTGAGCTGCCGCAACATCCTGATCTACTTCAAGCCCGGCCGGCAGGCCGAGCTCTTGCGCAGTTTCCACTTTGCCCTCAAACCCGGCGGCCTGCTGCTGCTGGGCAAGTCCGAATCGGTGGGCCTCGACGGCGACGGTTTCGAGTCGGTGGACGCCAGCGGCAAGCTCTACCGCAGCTGCGCGCTGCCGGTGGCGCGGTCCCACGTCACCCATCTGGCGGCGCCGGCCCGGCCGGTGGTTCCGCGGCCGCCCAGTGCGGTGCGGCGCGAATCGCTGGTGGATGTCAGCCGCAGGGTGCTGCTCGATGCCTACGGGCCGCCGGCGGTGCTGATCGACGCGAGCTTCGAGCCACTGCATTTCTTCGGTGCGTCGCGGCGCTACTTCACCCTGCCGGCGGGCAGCGCCGATTTCTCGGTGTTCGGCCTGTGCCTGCCCGAGCTGCGCAGCGAGCTGCGCGCCCTGTGTTTCCGGATGCGCCAGGAGCAGCTCCAGGAGCTGCAGGGCCTGGGCACCCTGGTGCGCTTTGGCGACGAGACCCTGAAGGTGCGTCCGGTGGTGCGGCGCGTCGAGAGCGGCGGGACCGATCCCCAGTGGGCGTTCCTGATCGGCTTCGAGGAAACCCGGACCACGCCCACCGTGCGCGCCACGGGCGTCGTCGAGGTGCTGCCGCCGGGCGAGGCGGCCGACGAGATCGGCCGGCTGCGCCAGGAACTCGCCGACACCCGCGAGCACCTGCAGGCGGTCATCGAGCAGCTCGAAGCCTCCAACGAAGAACTCCAGTGCCTCAACGAGGAGCTGCAATCCGCCGGCGAGGAGCTCCAGGCCTCGAATGAAGAGCTCCAGGCCACCAACGAGGAGCTCACCAGCCTCAACGACGAGCTGCAGGTGAAGTCGGTCGAGTACGCCCGCCTCAACGCCACCCTCGGCAACATCCAGAACTCCATCCGCACCAGCCTGATCGTGGTCGACCGGGACGGCCGGGTGACCCGCTTCAACCCGCTCGCGTCGCGCATCTTCGGCCTGCTGCCCAACGACATCGGGCAGTTTCTGTACGGCGTGCCGTGTTATCTCGACCTGCCGCGCCTGCGGGAGTGGGTCGACGGGGTGGTGGCGCGTAACGAGTCCACCGTCGAGCACGTTCATCAGCGTGGCTTCCACTACCTGATGCAGATCGACGCCTACCGGGACGAGAACGGCCGCAACGCCGGCGCGGTGCTCACCTTCACCGACATCTCCGACCTGCACCGGGCCGAGGAAGCCAAGGCCCACAGCGAGGCGCGCTTCCGCCAGGTGTGGGACACCAGCGTCGACGGCCTGGCCGTGGTGTCGGGCGACGGCCATATGGTGCTGGTCAATCCGGCCCTCGAGCGGATGTTCGGCTACCTGCCGGGCGAGCTCACCGGGGCGCTGGTGGAGCAGCTGGTGCCCGATCCGGTGCGCGCCAATCACGCCATCCAGCGCGACATGTTCCGCGCCCTGCCGGGCCAGGCCCAGACGCTGATGAACCGGCGCAACCTCTTCGGCCGCTGCAAGGATGGTTCCGAGCTGGCGGTCGAGATCAGCCTCGCCGGCCTGTCGCTCGATGGGGTCGAGCACATCCTCGTCACCGTCACCGACGTCACCGAGCGCAGCCTCTCCGAAGCGCTGCTCCGGGCCAGCGAGCGGCGCCTGCGGCTGGCCCTCGACGCCGCCCGGGCCGGCTCGTGGGAATGGTTCATCGACAGCAACAACCATTTCTGGTCCGACGAACTGTGGGCGCTCTACGGCCTGCCGCCCGACGGGGTGATCCCGTCGTCCGAAACCTGGTGGCAGACCATCGACCCGGACGACCTGGACCGGGTCATCTCCGTCGTCACCGAGGCCCGCCAGACCGCCGCGGCCTTCGAGACCGAATGGCGGGTGATGCTGCCGCCCGACACCCCGCCCCGCTGGCTGCTGTGCCGTGGCCAGCCGGTGTTCGACGATCAGGCGCGGCTGATCAGCTACATCGGCATCGTGCTCGACGTGACCGAGCGCCGCCTCGGCGAGGAGCGCCGCCGCCAGAGCGAGGAGATGCTCGCCACCATCCTCGACAACGTGGGCGCCTACATCTACATCAAGGACGTGGACTATCGCTACACCTACGCCAACCGCGAGGTGTGCGCGCTGTTTGGCGCCGACCGCGAGGAGGTCGTTGGCAGGTCGGACGACGTGTTCTTCGACAGCCCCACCGCCGCCCGGCTGCGCGAGAACGACCGCCGGGTGATTGCCGGTGGCGAGCGGATCGAACTCGAGGAGACCAATCGCGACGTCAACAGCGGCCAGACCCGCAGCTTCCTGTCGGTCAAGCTGCCGCTGCGCCGCGAGGATGGGACCATCTACGCCCTGTGCGGCATCTCCACCGACATCACCGAGCGCAAGCTCGCCGAGGAGCAGCTGCGCATGCTGTCCACGGCCGTCGAGCAGAACCCGGGCAGCATCGTCCTCACCGATCTCGACGCGTGCATCCTGTACGTCAATGCCGCCTTCGAGCAGGTCTCCGGCTACACCCTCGACGAAGTGCGCGGCAAGAACCCGCGCCTGATGCAGTCAGGCCAGACGCCGCCCGAGGTCTTCCGCCAGATGTGGCAGTCCCTCACGCGGGGCGATTCGTGGCGCGGCGAGCTCATCAACCGCCGCCGCAACGGCGACGTATACGTCGAGTGGGCGGTGATCTCGCCGGTGCGCCGGGCCGACGGCAGCATCTCCCACTACCTGTGCATCAACCGGGAGATCACCGAGGAGAAGCGCATCGAGCAGGAGCTCGAACGCTACCGCCTGCACCTGGAGAGCCTGGTCGAGGAGCGCACCCGCGAGCTGGCCCTGGCCAAAGATGCCGCCGAGAGCGCCAGCCGCGCCAAGAGCGCCTTCCTGGCCAACATGAGCCACGAGATCCGCACGCCCCTCAACGCCGTGCTGGGCATGGCCCACATCATGCGGCGCGAGGGCGTCAGCGCCCAGCAGGCCGACCAGCTCGACAAGATCGACAGCGCCGCCCAGCATCTCCTGGGCGTCATCAACGACATCCTCGACCTCTCCAAGATCGAGGCCGAGAAGTTCCTGCTCGAAGACAGCGAGTTCGCCCTCGACAGCATCGTCTCGGGGGTTGCCTCGATGCTCAACGAGCGGGTCAGCGCCAAGGGCCTGCGGATGGAGCTCAACATCGAGAGCCTGCCCAGCCTGGTGCGCGGCGACGCGACCCGCTTCACCCAGGCGATCCTCAACCTCGCCAGCAACGCGGTCAAATTCACCGAGAAAGGCACGGTGTCCCTGGGCGCCCGGGTGCTCGAACGGCGCGACGGGCGCATCAAACTGCGGATCGAGGTGCGCGACAGCGGCGTGGGCGTGCCCCCCGAGGTGCTGCCCAAGCTGTTCGGCGCCTTCGAGCAGGGCGACGCCTCCAATACCCGCAAGTACGGCGGCACCGGCCTCGGGCTGGCGATCACCCGGCGCCTGGCCGAACTGATGGGCGGCGAGGCTGGCGCCGAGAGCACCCAGGGGGTCGGCAGCGTCTTCTGGTTCACCGCCTGGGTGGGGGTTGGCCGGGCGGTCAATGCCCAGGCGGCGCTGCCCTCCGAGGCGGGTCAGGCCGACGTGATCCTGCGTCGCGATTTTGCTGGCGCCCATGTGCTGCTGGTGGAGGACGAGCCGGTCAATCAGGAGGTCGCGCGCCTGTTCCTGCTCGACGCGGGGCTGGACGTGGCGATCGCCGGCAATGGCGCGGTGGCGGTGGACATGCTCGGCAACGCGCCCTTCGACCTGGTCCTGATGGACATGCAGATGCCCGAGATGGACGGCCTCGAAGCCACCCGCCGGATCCGGCTGCTGCCCGGCCGCGAGAGCGTTCCCATCGTCGCGATGACCGCCAACGCCTTCGCCGAGGACCGCGCCCAGTGCATGGCCGCGGGGATGGACGACTTCCTCTCCAAGCCCGTCGAGCCCGACCGGCTATTCACCACCATCCTGCGCTGGCTGCGGCGGGGCGCCAGCAAGCCGTCAGACTGAACGCGGCGGGCGGGTCGGGTTTTGTCCCGGCCCGCCGGGCTGCGGCTTACGCAAACCCTTCCAGCACGATCTTGCCCACCGCCGTGCCGCTCTCCAGCAGCGCGTGGGCCTGGCGCAGGTTGGCGGCGCAGATCGGGCCGAGCTTCGCCTGCACCGTGCTGCGGATCGCGCCCTGATCCACCAGATCGGCGATGGCGTTCAGCAGGCGGTGCTGGGCGTCCATGTCGTCGGTGTGGAACAGCGACCGGGTGAACATCAGCTCCCAGTGCAGGCTCAGGCTCTTGCGCTTCATCAGGCGCACGTCGATGGGCTCCGGGTCGTCGATCAGGGCCAGCTTGCCCTGGGGCGCGAGGGCTTCCACCAGCTGCGCGAAGTGCTGGTCGGTGTGGGTCAGGCTGATGGCGTAATCCACCGGCGGCACGCCCAGCGCGTCGATCTGCGCTGCAAAAGGCTGGCGGTGGTCGATCACGTGGTGGGCGCCCAGCGCCAGCGCCCAGGCCCGGCTCTCCTGGCGCGACGCGGTGCCGACCACCGTGAGGCCGGTGCGCTGGCGGGCCAGCTGGATCAGGATCGAGCCCACCCCGCCGGCGGCGCCGACGATGAGCAGCGTGCCCGGCCGGCCTTCGCCAGCCAGCGGCACCTTCAGGCGGTCGAACAGCAGCTCCCACGCGGTGATGCCGGTGAGCGGCAGCGCCGCGGCGTCGGCCGGGGCGAGGCTGGCCGGCTTGCGGCCGACGAGGCGCTCATCCACCAACTGGAACTCCGCATTGCTGCCGGGGCGGTCGATGGCGCCGGCGTACCACACCGCGTCGCCGGGGCGGAACAGGGTCGCGTCTGGCCCCGTCTCGCGGACGATGCCCACCGCGTCGTAGCCCAGCACCTTGTATTCGCCCTCGGGCGGGGCGGCGCTCCGGCGCACCTTGGTATCGACGGGGTTCACCGCGATCGCCTGCACCTCCACCAGCAGGTCGCGGCCGGTGGGCGCCGGGCGGGCGATCTCGATGTCGATCAGGGCGTCGGCGCGGTCGATGGCGCCGGGTTGCTGGTAGCCGACGGCTTTCATGCGGGCTGCTCCTCGGTGGCGGTGTGGGTGGGGTAGTCGATGTAGCCGCGGGCGTCGCCGCCGAAGAAGGTGGCGGGCTCCGGCGTGTTGAGGGGCCAGCCGTGCTGGAGTCGGGCGGGGAGATCCGGGTTGGCGATGAAGAGCTTGCCGAAGGCCACCAGATCCACGTCGCCGCTGGCCAGCACCGCGTCGGCGCGCTCCCGGGTGTAGCCGCCGGCCACGATGATCGGGCCGGGGAAGGCCGCGCGCAGCTGCTGGCGCACCTGGGTGGCTTCCGGGCTGTCGTCGCCGGGCTCGTTGGTGTGCAGGTAGGCCACGCCGCGCTCGGCCAGTCGGGCGGCGGCCTCGACGGCGGTGGGGATGCTGTCCGGGCAGTCCATGCCATTGGCCCGGTTGCACGGCGACAGGCGCACGCCGGTGCGGGCTGCGCCGATGGCGCTGGTCACCGCGTCGGTCACTTCGAGCAGGAAGCGCAGGCGGTTCTCGCGGCTGCCGCCGTATTGGTCGCCGCGCTGGTTGGACGTGCTGCGCAGGAACTGGTCGATCAGGTAGCCGTTGGCGGCGTGGATCTCCACCCCGTCAAAGCCGGCCTCGATGGCGTTGAGGGCGGCCTGACGGAAATCCGCCACGATGCCGGCGATCTCGGCGGTTTCCAGTGCGCGGGGCGTCGGGCACGCCACCATGCCGCCCTGGCCGCGATGATCGTCCGCCCCGGCCTTCCAGATCTGCCCCGCGAAGGCCACCGCCGACGGCGCCACCGGCAGCGCGCCGTCGTGGAAATCCGCGTGGGACATCCGCCCGCAATGCCAGATCTGCAGGAAGATGCGCCCGCCGCGGCGATGCACCGCTTCGGTGACGAGCCGCCAGCCGGCGATCTGCGCCGCGCTGTGCACGCCCGGGGTGAGCGAATAGCCCTTGGCGTCCGCCGAGATGTCGGTGGCCTCGGCGATGATCAGCCCGGCGCTCGCCCGCTGGGCGTAGTAGGCGGCGTTCATCGCGGTGGGCACGTTGCCCGGCTGGGCCGCCCGGGCGCGGGTGAGGGGCGGCATCACGATGCGGTTGGGGAGGGTCAGGTCGCCGATGCGGGTCGGCTGGAAAAGCGGAGAGGTCATGGCGGCAACACTCAGTTGGGGAAGATGGCCGAAAGTCTAGGGTGGGCGATCTGCTTTGATAATTGGTCTATCCTTTGACGCAATATCAAACGAGGTTTGAAGATGCTCCACCTGCCCGACGTGCAACTCTTCATCCGTGTGGCCGAACTCGGCAACATCAGCGCCGCCGGCCGCGCCGTGGGCATGAGCCCCGCCGCTGCCAGCGCCGCCATCAAACGGCTCGAACAGCGGGTCGACAGCCAGCTCATCGAGCGCTCCACCCGCTCCCTGCGCCTCACCCAGGCTGGCGAGACCTTCCTCGTCTACTGCCAGCAATCCCAGCTGGCGCTCGAAGAGGGTCTCTCCGCGCTGCGCCAGGGCCGCGAGCAGCTCTCCGGAGACATCCACCTGGGCGCGCCTTCCGACCTGGGCCGCGACCGGCTCGATACGCTCCTCGAACCCTTCCGCCAGCGCCACCCCCAGGTGCGGCTGGTGATGCACCTCTCCGACGGGCTCATCGACCTCTACCGCAACCCCATCGATCTGGTGCTGCGCTACGGTCTCAGCGAGGATTCCGGCCTCGTCGGCCGCAAGCTGTGCGACAACGGCCGCGTGCTGGTCGCCTCGCCGGACTACCTCGCCCGCCACGGCCACCCCGAGAGCTTTGAGGCGCTGGCCCGGCGCAACTGCATCTGCTTCTACCGCAATGGCGAACTCTTCAACCGCTGGCGCCTGTTTCACCAGGGCCAGCACCGGGAGATCGTGGTGACCGGCGACCGCGCCGCCGACGACGGCGCCCTCGTCCGCAAATGGGCGGCAGACGGCCACGGCATCGCCTACAAATCCCGCATCGACGTGCAGGCCGACCTGGACGCCGGCCGCCTCATCGACCTCTTCCCCGACGCCCTCTACGACCGCACCCCGCTGTACGTGGCCTATCCGAGCCGACGCTACCAGCCGGCCCGGATCAAGGCGTTGCTGGAGTGGCTGGGGGAGCGGTTCGGGGGGCGGGGGGACTGAGGTGGTCGATTGTATTAATCAGGCGATATTGACTCGGTAGTGCTTGTGATCAATCGCGGCTTCGGCGAACTGAATATGGTTCAACTTGGGGCTCTGCGCTATCAAATCCCGAATTTTCGCCTTTTGGGCTGCCGGCATCCTGCATCCAAAGATGATTCTGACGATGCTGTTCGCTGGAAAACGGAACAGGTGAATTTGCTCTGAACCGACTTCAAGGGTTCGCGATGCAGAGGTCAGCGGAAGCATGATTCGCCATTCGGCTTCGTATGACCATGCGTTCCCCTTAGTGAGGAAAGGCGCAAAGTTATCAACTTGAGAGAGCGTCAAGGACGGGCGTTCGTCGCTGTAAAGCACCTTGCGAAGATGCCGCAGTTCATCATCAGGTGACAGCTGTTGATTGAAGAATGGGGATCGTTCGTCGAACTCGATGACAAATCCCCTATGGGCATCGCCGTAATGCGCCCACATGAGCAGGTTGTCCGGATGTTCGGAAAGGCAGAGCACGCCGATGCTGTCAAGAAATCCGCTCTCAAAGTGTTTCTTGAAAATAGGCGTAGCGAGGGCGCTAATGATCTCGGTCTGGAGCTTGACGTAAGGCATCCGGCTATTGACATACGCGATTACCGTTTCTCTGATTTCCGGAGCGTTGCCGAGTTTCTCAATGATCTCCTCAACGGTCTCAGGCACGAGTTGATCCGCTAGCTGGGCAATCTCCTGTGGGGTGCTCAGCCCAGAAATATGAGGTGCGAGCTCGAAAGGATCATTGAGTGCGGATCGCGGTGAGAAGCGGATCGTCTGATCGCGCAGGATGTCTGTTCGATCCGGGTGGACGTACTTGTAGAGCGGCATGGCGACTAACGTATTTTGAGAAGCGAGCAGCAGTGCGGGGTCGTGTCGGCAGCATACATCATTAGCGTAGTTGCCAATTTTCCGGGGCGGTCATCGTTCTGTCTTTGTAGCTGAAATGTATATACCAATAGAATTTTTGTGTAATATCTACCCTCGCTTACAAATTGCACTGATGAACACCTGAACCTGCTGAGCAGTTCTTTAAATCATTTGTACGAAGGATTCCAGACCATGACCCAGAACCTCATTTCCCTCGACCTTTCCGCTGACGACGTCGCCGAGTTCGATGCTGCGCTGGCGGTGATCGAGACGTTCGTGAAGCCGCTGCTGTCGCTCACGGCGGAGGAGGCGAAGGGTTTGTCGAAGATGGGGGACAAGTCGGAGCAGTTCTGTCGTCAGGCGGCGATGCTGCTGGGGCAGAACCGCGACATGCTGCCCGCCACCTTCCCGCTCGACGAGATGGTGTCCGATCTGGCGTCTTTCGACGTGCTGCGCCCCCGTGCGGTGCGCCTGCACGATGCGGTCGCCAGGCTGGACGACACGCTGATGGCGCTGGGCAGTGATGTGATGGTGGCTGCCTCGAAGGGCTACGGGCTGATGCAGATGTTCGGCAAGGACGAGAGCCTGACGATGCTGCAGGACGCGATGCTGGTGCGGCGCCCGGGCAAGCGCAAGTCCAAGGACAGCCCGGCCGCCTGATGGCGGTGCCGGCGGGGATGACGGGCGGGGGCCTCCCCGCCCGTTTTGTTTGGTGGGCCGGTCATGGAGGGGCTCAGGCGGGTTGGGAGCTCGGCCGCTCCGGTTGGGACCTTTTTGCTCCCGGGTTGGACGATTGAGCTCCCAGTTCGGAGCAAAAAGCTCCCAACCGGGAGAAAAAAGGTCTCAACCGGGAGCAGATTGCTCCCACCCCGGAGCAAAAAGCGCCCAGTCGGGAGCAAATTCGTCCGACCCGGGAGCGCACTGCTCCCGACCGGGAGCAAAAAGGTCTGAACCGGGAGCGCAAGGCTCCCGCGCAGGCTTCACCGCCCCCGCCGCGTCCCGTCCCCCTCAAACAACCCGCTGCGGATCGCCATCAGGTCGGATTCGTTCAGCCCCATGTCGGCGAGCGCCGCGGGGGTGAGGGGGTAGTCGTCGGTGGGCCGGCGGTGGAGGCAGGCGCGCAGGGTGTTGAGCCAGTGGGTGAGGAAGCCCGCGGCCGGCAGGCTGACAGCGGCGTGGGTGGGGTGCAGGGCTTTCATGGCGATTCCTCCGGTTGGGCGCTGCCTACTGGCAGAAGGCCAGCCCGGCGACGAGGTTCAGCACGTGGGCCGGGTTGGTCCAGCCCGACCAGGCCGCGGCGATCACCGCGGCGAGGAGCAGGGCGGTGACGATGGGCAGCAGCTTCATGGCGTGGCCACCGCGGGGCGGACGATCTCGCGGTCGTCGATGGGCCAGTGGAGCAGGGCGGCGACGACCCCCAGCCCGATGCTGACCAGCCAGATCAGGCTGTAGGAGCCGGTGGCGTCGAACACGTAGCCGCCCAGCCACACGCCAAAGAAGGCGCCCAGTTGGTGGCCGAAGAACACGAAGCCGAACAGGGTGGTGATGTACTGCACCCCAAAGACTTGCGACACGATGCCGCTGGTCAGCGGTACGGTGCCGAGCCAGATGAAGCCCATCACCGCGCAGAACACGTACAGGCTGGCCGGGCTGATGGGCAGCAGTACGAAGGCGGCCATCGCGGCGGCGCGCAGCAGGTAGATGCCGGCGAGGAGCTGCTTGCGCCGGGCCATGCCGCCCAGCCAGCCGCACACATAGGTGCCGGCCACGTTGGCCAGCGCGATGATCGCCAGCCCGGCCACCGCATGGTTGCCGGTGAGGCCCTTGTCGATGAGGTAGGCCGGCAGGTGCGAGGCGATGAAGGCGAGCTGGAAGCCGCAGGCGAAGAAGCCCGCCACCAGCAGCAGGAAACCCCGGTGGGCGAAGGCCTCGCGCAGGGCGGCGGAGAGGCTCTGGCGGGCGGCGTGGGCGGCGGGCCGATCATGGAGCGGAACGGCGCAGGGGAGCAGCACCGCGCAGGCGATCCCCAGCGCCACCAGCGCGCCGGCCCAGCCGAGCCCTTCGATCAGCCCTTGCGAGGCCGGCACCAGCACGAACTGCCCCAGCCCGCCGATGGCGCCGGTCACGCCCAGCGCCCAGCTGCGCCGCTCGGCCGGCATCAGGCGGCTGATCGCCCCGTACACCACCCCGAAGGCGGTGCCCGACAGGGCCACGCCCACCACCAGCCCGGCCGACAGGGTGAAGGCGGCGGGGCTTCCGGCCTGGGACATCGCCAACAGGCCCGCCGCGTAGCACAGCAGCCCGCCGGCCAGCACCCGGCGCGAGCCGAAGCGGTCGGCGATCATCCCGGTGAAGGGCTGGGCGATGCCCCAGATGAGGTTCTGCAGGGCGATGGCGAAGCCGAAGGCCTCCCGCGACCAGCCTTGGTCGAGGATGATCGGCAGCTGGAAGATGCCCTGGGCGTGCCGCACGCCGAGGCCCATCCCCATGATGAGGCCGCCGGCGACGACGATGAGCCAGGGGTTGGCGAGCCACGCGGGCCCGGGCTTGGGGTGATCGGTCATGGTGCTTGCTCGCATTCCGTTGATGAATCCACAATGGCGCGTGCTTCGCGCCGTGCCTTGATTAAAGCGGGGCGCTGCCTGCGGCTCAAACGAGTTTTTTGATCAACTGGGATGAGGAATCGGAATGTCAGCGCCCCTTGTTCGGCTCCCCTCACTGGATCTCGTCCGCGGTTTTGTGGCGGTGGGGCGGCGGATGAGCATCACCCTCGCGGCCCAGGATCTGTGCCTCACCCAGTCGGCGGTGAGCCGGCAGATCCACGGGCTGGAGGAGGCCCTGGGCATCAAGCTGCTGGTGCGCGGGCACCGTTCCATCGCCTTCACGCCCGAGGGCGAGCGCCTGTTCCGCAGCGCCGATAGCGCGGTGCAGCAGCTGCAGGACGTGGTGGGCGAGCTGAAAGGCCCCACCGGCCGGCGCATGGTGACGATCACCTCGACCATGGGCCTCACCGGGCTGTGGCTGATGCCGCGGCTGGGCAACTTTCTGGCGCGCCACCCGGAGATCGAAGTGCGGGTGTCGGCCAACAGCCGGGCGGTGGACCTGAAGGCCGAGGGCATCGACCTGGCGATCCGCTACGGCGCGCCGGGCGCCATGCCGGAAGGCGCCGAGCTGCTGCTGGAGGAATCCATCGTGCCGGTGGCGCACCCGTCGCTGGGCCTCACCGCGCTGGATTCGCCCGAGGTGCTGGCGGGACAGGTACTGCTGGAGTTCGACGGCCCCTTCCGGCCGTGGCTGCAGTGGAGCGAATGGCTGGCGCGCTTCGGCTGGGAGGGTGTCAAGCCCCGGGGCGTGCTGCGCTTCAACGTGTATGACCAGCTGGTCCACGCGGCGGTGGCCGGCCAGGGCATCGCGCTGGGCCGGCTGCCGCTGGTGTCACCGATGCTGGCCGACGGCCGGCTGGTTCGGCTGGCCATTCCCCGCCCCGGTCCGCACCCCGAGCACGCCTTCTGGCTGCTGCGCGCCGAGGAGGCGATGCGGCCCGAGGTGGCGGCGGTGGTTGAGTGGATTCGGGAAGAAGCGGCGGCGGGGGCGCTGGAGGAGACCCTGTAGGTCGGACTTCAGTCCGACAATCCCTGCCCGATCAACCCGCGATGTCGGACTGAAGTCCGACCTACAGGAGCGTTGATCAGGCGGGTTTGGGGATGGGCTCGCCTGGCGCTTCGGCTCTGAGCGCGACCACCTCGCCCTTCGGCGCAGGCGGCAGGCGGCCGTGGCGGAGCCATTCGAGGGGGATCTTCCACAGGTCGTGCTCGAAGCGGCTGTGGAAGAACGCGAAGTGGCCGATGGCCGTCTGCCCGATGGCGTCCGGGCGCAGGTGCAGGTGGGTGCGCGGGCTGCTGCGGTAGTAGCCGAGCAGGCGCTGGATGGCCGAAGTGGTGCCGAACTCGTCGTCGGACACGCTCACGGCGAGGGTGTCGGCGCGCACGGCGGCGAAGCGGCGGACGAGCTCGTCGCGCTCGGCGTCGGGCAGCACGCGGGCGCCGCCGCTGCGCCAGATGTCCTCGAAGCGGGGATGGCGGGCGGTCCAGTCGTGCACCACGCCCTTGGGCGTGTCCTCCAGCCAGCCCAGCCTGCCGCCGGGAAAGTAGCCGAAGACGGCGGTGAGGGCCGGCATCACCACGTGCCACTTGAAGAGCAGCCCGGCCCGGCGGGCGGGGGCGTAGTCGCGCCAGTAGGCGTACTGGGCGCCCATGCTGAACACCCGCGACACCCGGTGGCTGGATTCGGCCAGCCCGATCAGAAAGCCGCCCACGCTGTGGGCCACCACCTGCACCGGCTGGCCGGGAAACTGCGCGAAGGCGTACTGCAGCGCGGCCTCAAAATCGAGCCGGCCCCAGTCGATCCAGCCGGCCTCGAAGTGGCGCATCCGCGCCGGGCGGGATTCGCCGATGCCCCGGTAGTCGTAGCTCAGCACGTCAAAGCCGTGGCGGTGCAGGAAGGCCGCGAAGCGCGCGTAATAGCGGCAGCGCACCGAGGTGGCGGGGTTGATGATGACCACCGGCCGGCGGGCGTCGGCATCCGGGTGGCGCCAACAGAAGCCGCGCAGCAGGTAGCCGTCGCTGGCGGTGAAGGAGATCGGCTGGGCCGATGGCGTGTTCGGGTCCATGGGGCTGCCCGGGGGCGTTGATTCGATGGAAGAAATGGTAGGGGTTGGCCCCGGTGGCTTCAAACGATTCGTCTGCATGGCTTGCATGCGGCCAAAGAATGCGGCCGGCGGCCTTTGCAAGCCCGGGGCGCGCTTGTAAATTGCGCCCCGTCGATGTGTTCCTGAAGGAGGATGAACATGCATTCCCTGATTGCCGAACTGCAGCGCCTGTTTGGCCGCCCGGGGCAGGATCTGCCCGACCCGCTGCCCGAGACGGGCTTCGCCCTCGATCTGGTGAGCCCGGACGCGCGGGTGTGGACGATGGTGATCGGCATCGCCCCGGCAGCCGGCTGGGCCCCGGTGGCGGCCCTGTGCGAAGGCGTGGTGAATGAACTGGAACTGCCCGCGCCGGCGGTGTCGGTGGCGGGCAGCGCGGGCTTCCGGGTGTGGTTCTCGCTGGCCGACCCGGTGCCGCTGGAGCGGGCCGAGGCCTTCCTCGCCGGCCTGCAGTCGCGTTTCCTGGCCGTCGTGCCGGCGGCGCTGGTGAGCCTGCTGCCGTCGTCGTCGGCGCGGCTGGTGCCCCTCGCCCCGGCCCAGGCGGCGGGCGACGGCCGCTGGACGGCCTTCATCGACCCGGCGATGGGCGGCATGTTCGCCGACGAGACCTGGCTCGACATGGCCCCGAGCCCCGAACGTCAGGCCGATCTGCTGGCCGGCTTCAAGTCGATCGGTGCGGCGGATTTTGGGCGGGCGATGACGGTGCTCGAACCCGGCGGCCCCGTGGTGCCTGCCCCGATCGGCCCGGTGGCTGGGCTGGTGATGGAACCGCCCGCCGTGCCCGGTTCGGCGCCGCACATCGGGTTGGCGGTGGGGAGTGGATTTGTCGATCCGAAGAGTTTTCTGATGGCGGTGATGAATGATCCGGGAGCGAGCGCGGATCATCGGATCGAGGCGGCGAAGGCGTTGCTGCCGTATTTTGAGGGGTGAGGTTTTGTGTGCTGTAGGTCGGACTTCAGTCCGACAAACCGAGGTTTGTGCGGCCGTGATGTCGGACTGAAGTCCGACCTACAGGGTGGCTTCGGTTGGCAGGGGTTGGCCGGGACTCGCCCCCGCCAATCCCTGCCAATCGAAGCCGAAAAAACAAACCCCGGCGCAAGGCCGGGGTCGAGGGGAGCCAAGGCCTCGGCAGGTAGCTGACGGGCCGAAAGGGAATTACCCCAGCTTCTTCTTCAACAACTCATTCACCTGCGCCGGGTTGGCCTTGCCCTTGCTGGCCTTCATGCATTGGCCGACCAGCGCGTTGAAGGCTTTTTCCTTGCCGGCGCGGAATTCCTCGACCGACTTCTGGTTGGCGGCCAGTACTTCGTCGATGATCGCCTCGATGGCGCCGGTGTCGGTGACCTGCTTGAGGCCTTGCGCTTCGATGATCGCGTCGGCGGATTCGCCTTCCTTGTTCCACAGCGCCTCAAACACCTTTTTCGCGATGGCGTTGGAGATGGTGTTGTCGGCGATGCGGGCGACGAGGCCGGCGAGTTGCGTGGCGCTCACCGGGCTGGCGGTGATGTCGAGCTCGGCCTTGTTGAGGCGCGCGGCGAGGTCGCCCATCACCCAGTTGGCGCAGGTCTTGGCGTTGGCGGCGCCGGCGGCGGCGACGGCATCCACGTAGAACTGGGCGGTCTCGCGGCTGGCGGTGAGCGTGGTGGCGTCGTAGGCGGAGAGACCGTATTCGCCCTGGAAGCGGGCCGACAGGGCGGCGGGCAGCTCGGGCATCTCGCCCTTCACGCGGTCGATCCAGTCGGCGCCGATGACCAGCGGCAGCAGGTCGGGATCGGGGAAGTAGCGGTAGTCGTGGGCGTCTTCCTTGCTGCGCATGGCGCGGGTTTCGCCGGTGTCCGGGTCGAACAGCACGGTGGCCTGCTGGACCTTGCCGCCGTCCTCGATGAGGTCGATCTGCCACTGGATCTCGTAGTCGATGGCCTGCTGCAGGAAGCGGAAGCTGTTGAGGTTCTTGATCTCGCGGCGGGTGCCGAACTCGGCCTGGCCGCGGGGGCGCACCGAGACGTTGGCGTCGCAGCGGAAGGAGCCTTCCTGCATGTTGCCGTCACAGATGTCGATCCAGCGCACCAGGGCGTGCAGCGCCTTGGCGTAGGCCACGGCCTCGGCCGACGAGCGCATGTCGGGCTCGGAGACGATCTCGAGGAGCGGCGTGCCGGCGCGGTTGAGGTCGATGCCGGTCATGCCGTGGAAGTCTTCGTGGAGGCTCTTGCCGGCGTCTTCTTCAAGGTGGGCGCGGGTGAGATTGACGCGCTTCTCGTAGTGGCCGCCCTTGCCGTCCGGCACCAGCAGGTCGAGGTGGCCGCCCTGGACGACGGGGAGCTCGAACTGGCTGATCTGGTAGCCCTTGGGGAGATCCGGGTAGAAGTAGTTCTTGCGGGCGAAGATGCTCTTGGGCGACACGGTGGCGCCCACCGCGAGGCCGAAGCGGATCGCCCGCTCGACGGCGCCCTTGTTGAGCACCGGCAGCACGCCGGGCAGGGCGATATCCACCGCGCAGGCCTGCACGTTGGGTTCGGCGCCAAACGCGATGCTGGCGCCGGAGAAGATCTTGGATTGGGTGTTGAGCTGGGAGTGAACTTCCAGCCCGATGACGACTTCCCAGTCGGTTCTGCTCATGGTGGCTCTCTAGATTTGGTGTCGTTCGTTCAGTCGCAGTGGCCGGTGCTCTTGTCGATCAGGAGCGGCCACACGTAGTCGTTGGCGCTGGCCGGGCTGCACAGGTTATGGCAGTTGGCAAAGGCGACGGTGATCTGCTCGCCCTGTTCCCACATGTGGATTCGGCAGTCCCGTGCGCCGGCGAGTTCGACGGAGGGCAGGGCCTGGGTCTGGCGGAACTGGGCGAGGTCGTAGCGGCAGGTGCCGCGCTTGGGCATCGTCACTTCGGCCTTGAAGGCATTGACCTTGGAGTTGACGACGTCGACGGTGGCGCTGCCGAAGTTGCCGGCTTCGTCCTTGAACTTGCATTGGGTGCTCACCGAGAAGGTGCGCAGGGGCATCGGCTTGAGCTTGCCGCTGGCGCCCATGGCGGGTCGCTCGACGATGCCGCCCCCCGCGCCGCCGCTGTCGGCGGGGCGGCCGATGGACGGCAGGTCGAGGGTGCCGCAGCCGGCGAGGGCGGCGAGCACCACGGCGAGAAGCGTGCGCTGGATCAGCTTCATCGCGGGTTTCAGGCCTGCGGTGCCCGGGCGTGCCAGTCGGTGGCTTGCTGGAACTGGTGGGCGACGCCCAGCAGGCGGGCTTCGCCGAAGTAGTTGCCGATCAGCTGCAGGCCTACCGGCAGGCCGCTCTTGCCGAAGCCGGCGGGGTGCGACAGGCCGGGCAGACCGGCGAGGTTGACGGCCACGGTGTAGATGTCGCCGAGGTACATCTGCACCGGATCGTCGGTCTTGGCGCCCAGCGCGTAGGCGGTGGTTGGCGCGGTGGGACCGGCGATCACGTCGCACTGCTGGAAGGCGGCGGCGAAGTCGTTGGCGATCAGGCGGCGCAGCTTTTGCGCCTTGATGTAGTAGGCGTCGTAGTAGCCGTGGGAGAGCACGTAGGTGCCCACCAGGATGCGTCGCTTGACCTCGGCGCCGAAGCCCTGGGCGCGGCTCTTGCAGTACATGTCGTTGAGGTCGGTGTACTCGGCGGCGCGGTGGCCGTAGCGCACGCCGTCGAAGCGGCTGAGGTTGGAGCTGGCTTCGGCCGGGGCGATCACGTAGTAGGCGGGGATCGCCAGGCGGGCGTTGGGCAGGCTCACCTCGACGGTGGTGGCGCCGAGCTTGCGGTATTCGGCGAGGGCGGCATCCACCGCGGCGCGCACGTCGTCGTCCATGCCGTCGGCGAAGAACTCTTTCGGCAGGCCGATGCGCAGGCCGGCGAGGGGCTTGTCCAGGTCACGGCTGTAGTCATCGGCGTCGCGCTCGAGGCTGGTGGAATCCCGCGGATCGTGGCCGGTCATCGCGGAGAGCAGCAGCGCGCAGTCTTCGGCCGTGCGGGCGAAGGCGCCGCCCTGATCCAGCGACGAGGCGTAGGCGATCATGCCGTAGCGCGACACGGTGCCGTAGGTGGGCTTGATGCCGGTGACGCCGCAGAACGAGGCGGGCTGGCGCACCGAGCCGCCGGTGTCGGTGCCGGTGGCGATGGGCACCATGCGGGCCGCGATCGCTGCCGCCGAGCCGCCGGACGAGCCGCCGGGCACGCAGTCGAGGTTCCACGGGTTGCGGGTGGGGCCGGAGTGGGAGTTCTCGTTGGAGGAGCCCATTGCGAACTCGTCCATGTTGGTCTTGCCGACCATCACCGCGCCGGCCTGCTTGAGCAGGGTGACCACGTGGGCGTCGTAGGGCGAGACGAAGTTGGCGAGCATCTTCGAGCCGCAGGTGGTGAGCACGCCTTCGGTGCAGAACACATCCTTGTGGGCCAGCGGAATGCCGGTGAGCGGGCCTGCGCTGCCGGCGGCGATGCGCGCGTCGGCCTCGGCAGCGGCTTGCAGGGCGCTGTCGCGGCAGGTGGTGACGAAGGCGTTGATGCGCCCGTTGCCGGCCTCGATGCGGGCGAGGCTTTCGGTGGCGAGTTCGACGGCGGAGACGCGCTTCGCGCGAAGGGCGGCGGCGATGTCCTTGAGGCTGGAGTCGATCATGGTGCGGGGTGCGAAGTGAGGCGGCAGCCGGGGCTGGTCGCGGGAATCGGGATGGGTGGCGGCTTACTCGATGACCTTGGGCACCAGGTACAGCCCGGCTTCGGTCTGGGGCGCGATGGCCTGGTAGGCGTCGCGGCGGTCGGTCTCGCTGACGGCGTCAGCGCGCAGGCGCTGGGCGAGCTCCTGGGGATGGCTCATGGGCTCGACCCCGTCGGTGTTCACCGCCTGCATTTCCTCGATCAGGCCGAAGATACCGTTGAGTTTGGCCTGGGTGGCGGCAAGATCGCCATCGGCGAGTTCAATGCGGGCGAGCTTGGCGATGTGGCGGACTTCGTCGGCGGAAAGTGTCATGGCAATTTACAAAGTTGCTTAAACGACAAAGGTTTGTAGGTTATCATAAGCGATTCTGTTGCCCCAATTCCCAACCCCTCCAACGGCTTTTTCCGGGATTTTTCTCCGATGTTTGGTTCTCTGCGCTCTTACTTTTCGAACGATCTCGCCATCGACCTTGGCACCGCCAACACCCTGATCTACGTGCGCGGCAAGGGCATCGTTCTCGATGAACCGTCCGTGGTGGCGATTCGCACCGAAGGCGGCCCGAACGCCAAGAAAACCATCCTCGCCGTGGGGATGTCCGCCAAGCAGATGCTGGGCAAGACGCCGGGCAACATCACTGCCATCCGTCCGATGAAGGACGGCGTGATCGCCGACTTCACCGTGACCGAGCAGATGCTCAAGCAGTTCATCAAGAAGGTTCACGACACCCGCCTGTTCTCGCCCAGCCCGCGCATCATCATCTGCGTGCCCTGTGGTTCGACCCAGGTCGAGCGCCGCGCGATCCGCGAATCCGCCCTCGGCGCCGGTGCCAGCAACGTTTACCTGATCGAAGAGCCGATGGCCGCGGCGATCGGTGCCGGCATGCCGGTGGCCGACGCGACCGGCTCGATGGTCGTCGATATCGGCGGCGGCACCACCGAAGTGGGCGTGATCTCCCTGGGCGGCATGGTGTATGCCGGCTCGATCCGCGTCGGCGGCGACAAGTTCGACGAAGCCATCGTCAATTACATCCGCCGCAACTACGGCATGCTGATCGGCGAAACCACCGCCGAATCCATCAAGAAGGAAATCGGCTCGGCCTTCCCGGGTTCCGAGGTCAAGGAGATGGAAGTCAAGGGCCGCAACTTGGCCGAGGGCATCCCGCGCGCCTTCACCATCTCGTCCAACGAGATCCTCGAAGCGCTGACCGAGCCGCTCAACCAGATCGTCTCCGCGGTCAAGATCGCGCTCGAGCAGACCCCGCCCGAGCTGGGCGCCGACATCGCCGAGCGTGGCATGGTGCTCACCGGCGGCGGCGCGCTGCTGCGCGACCTCGATCGTCTGCTGATGGAAGAAACCGGCCTGCCGGTGATCGTTGCCGACGACCCGCTGACCTGCGTGGTGCGCGGCTCGGGCATGGCCCTCGAAAAGATGGACCAGCTCGGCTCCATCTTCACCAGCGAGTAAGACGCGTCGGCTGCGACAGGGCGCCCGCGGTGAACCTCTCGTTCCTCCGCGTGCGTCGCCTGCCCGGGCTTGTCCCGGGCGCAGTCGTTTACCGCGCCACCTGAACATCCCTCGATGGTCGGCCATTCGCCTCCTCCCTTCTTCAAACGCGGGCCTGCGCCGCTGGCCAAGCTCGTGTTCTTCGTGACCGTCTCGCTGGCGCTGCTGGTCTCCGACCTCAACCTGCGCTACCTCGACGCCTTCCGCCAGGGCCTGTCGGTGCTCGCCTATCCCTTGCAGATGGCGGCCGCCACGCCGGCGGATTTCGTGCGCAACGCCTCCAACTACTTCGCCTCCCTGGTGCGCCTGCAGATCGAGAACAAGGAGTTGAAGAGCAAGCAGCTCCAGGGTGCCGAGCGCCTGCTGCGCCTCGACCAGATCGAGCAGGAGAACCGCCACCTGCGCGCCCTGCTGGATGCCCGCGAGCGCCAGCCGGTGAAATCCGTGGTGGCCGAGATCATGTACACGGCCAAGGATCCGTTCTCCCGCAAGGTGATCCTCGACAAGGGCGCCCAGGCGGGCGTCGAGCCGGGTCAGGCGGTGGTGGACGACGTGGGCGTGATCGGCCAGATCACCCGGGTCTTCCCGATGCAGTCCGAACTCACGCTGCTCACCGACAAGGATCAGGCGATCCCGGTGACCATCGTGCGCAGCGGCCTGCGGGCCGTGCTGTTCGGCTCCGGCAATGGCCTGATGGAGCTGCGCTACCTGGCCGCCAATGCCGACGTGCAGCCGGGTGACAAGGTGGTCACCTCGGGGCTCGATGGCGTCTTCCTGGCGGGTCTGCCGGTGGCGACAGTGGCGCGGGTCGAGCGCGATCAGGCCCAGACCTTCGCCCGCATCCCCTGTTTGCCCGCCGCCGGCGTCGAGCAGTTCAGCCACGTGCTGGTGCTGGGTCACCGCGAAAGCCTGCCGCCCCGCCCGCCGGAGCCCGAAGTCATCAACAAGGGCAAGGGCGGCAAGGGTCGCAAGGCCAAGGCCGCGAAGGAGTAAGCCATGCAACCGACCAACCGTTCGAGCCGCATCCTGCTCCCGGTGAAGATGTGGTTTGTGTATCTGACCCTCTTCATCGCGCTGTTCCTCAACTACATCCCCACCGGCCATCTGCCGGCGGTGCCCGACTTTGTGGCCCTGGTGCTGGCCTTCTGGTGCGTGCGCGAGCCGCTCAAGATCGGCATCGGTGCCGGCTTCGTGTTTGGCCTGCTCACCGACATCGGCGTCGGCGCGGCGATGGGGCAGCACGCGTTTTCCTACGTGCTGCTGGCCTATGCGGCCAACGAGCTGTCGCGGCGGGTGCTGTGGTTCACGCCGGTCGAGCAGGCGCTCCACGTGCTGCCGCTGCTGTTCATGTCGCAGGTGGTGATGGTGGTCGTGCGCCTGCTGGCCGGGGCCGAGTTTCCCGGCTGGTGGATGTTCTTCGGCTGCTTCGTGGCCGCCCTGCTGTGGATTCCCCTGCACTACGTCCTGCTGCTGCCCCAGTACCAGCCGGTGGAGCGGGATGAGAATCGGCCGATCTAGTGAGGGCCGGGGCGTGAAGGGCAAGGATTCGCTGATGCCTGCCGCTGGGCGCGCCTGCGTCGTGGTCGTGGGGGCTGCCCGATGACCTCGATCCGCACGCCCGAGCAGGAACTCGGCCGTTTCCGCGCCCGCCTGGCGGTGGCCGGCGCGGTGGCGCTGGTGTGCTTCGGGCTGCTGGCCGCGCGCTTCTTCTACCTGCAGGTGGTGCGCTACGACTACTACTCCACCCGCGCCGAAGACAACCGGATCTCGCTGGTGCCCATCGTGCCCAACCGCGGCCTCATCGTCGACCGCAACGGCACCGTGCTGGCCCGCAACTACTCGGCCTACACGCTCGAAATCACCCCGTCGCGGGTGGCGGATCTGGAGCAGACCATCGAGGCGCTCTCCAAACTCGTCGACATCCAGCCCAAGGACCGCAAGCGCCTCAAGAAGCTGATGGACGAATCCAAGAGCTTCGAGTCGCTGCCGATCCGCAACCGCCTCACCGACGAGGAAGTCGCCCGCTTCATCGCCCAGCGCTACCGCTTCCCGGGCGTCGAGCTCAAGGCGCGGCTGTTCCGCGACTACCCGATGGGCGCCTTCGGCTCGCACATCATCGGCTACATCGGGCGGATCAACGACCGCGATCTCGAACGCATCGAAGAGAACGACGACTCCGCCAACTACCGCGGCACCGACCACATCGGCAAGGCCGGGCTCGAGAAGAGCTACGAGCGCGAGCTCCACGGCCAGACCGGCTACGAGGAGGTCGAGGTGGATTCCGGCGGCCGCGCGGTGCGGGCCCTGCGGCGCACACCGGCCACGCCGGGCAACAATCTGGTGCTCACCGTTGACCTAAAACTGCAGGAAGTCGTCGAGAAGGCCTTTGGCAACCGCCGCGGCGCGCTGGTGGCCATCGAGCCGGGCACCGGCGGCGTGCTGGCGCTGGTGTCGGTGCCGACCTTCGACCCCAACCTGTTCGTGGACGGCATCGCCCCGCAGGACTGGGACGAGCTCAACAACTCGCCCGACCACCCGATGGTGAACCGCGCCCTCAACGGCGCCTACCCGCCGGGCTCCACCTTCAAGCCCTTCATGGCGCTGGCGGCGCTGATGAGCGGCAAGCGCACCCCTGGTCAGGCGATCTCCGATCCGGGCTACTTCGACTTCGGCGGCCACCACTTCCGCGACGACAAGGCGGGCGGCCACGGGGTGGTGGACATGTACAAGTCCATCGTGCATTCCTGCGACACCTACTACTACAAGCTGGCCAACGACATGGGGATCGACCTGATCGCCGCGCAGATGGCCCAGTTTGGCTTTGGCAGCCGCACCGGCATCGACATCGAGGGCGAAAGCTCCGGCGTGCTGCCTTCGCCCGAGTGGAAGAAGCGCCGCTTCAAGAAGCCCGAGCAGCAGAAGTGGTTCGGCGGCGAGACGATCTCCATCGGCATCGGCCAGGGCTACAACGCCTACACCATGCTGCAGCTGGCCCACGCCACGGCCACGGTGGCGGCGGGCGGGGTGATGTTCAAGCCCCACCTGGTCAAGTACATCGAGAGCGCCAAGGACGGCTCGCGCCGGATGATCGAGCCCCAGCCGATCAAGACCATCCCGATCCGCCAGGACCACCTGGACACCATCCGCCGGGCGATGGTCGGGGTGAACCGCGAGGGCACCGGCACCCGCGCCTTCGCCGGTGCGCCCTATCAGGCGGCCGGCAAGACCGGCACGGCCCAGGTGTTCTCCCTGAAGGGCGCAAAGTACAACGCGCGGATCGCCGAGCGTCTGCGCGACCACGCCCTCTTCATCGCCTTCGCCCCGGCCGACAAGCCCACCATCGCCCTGGCGGTGCTGGTGGAAAACGGCGGCTTCGGTGCCGAATCTGCCGCCCCGATCGCCCGTCAGGTGCTCGATTACTACCTCCTCGGCAAGCTGCCGGCCGGCATCGCGCCGGAATACCCGGGCGCCGAGGGAACGACGGGAGACAACGCCGGTGATTGATTCCCGCTTCGACCCCCGCAAGTGGCCGGGCTATCTGATGGCACCCCTCGATGGTGCGCTCCTCACCATCGTGGTGCTCATTCTGGGTTTTGCAACGGTGGTGATGGTCAGCGCCTCACCGGAGCGCCTTGACACCCTGGCGCTCAACGTCGGTGTGGCCTTCGTGGTGATGTGGATCGCCGCCAGCATCCCGCCCCAGCGGATGATGAGCATCGCGCTGCCGCTCTACGTGCTGGGGGTGCTGCTGCTCATCGGGGTGGCGTTGTTCGGCGATGTCTCGAAGGGCGCCCGGCGCTGGCTCAACATCGGTGTGGCGCGCATCCAGCCGTCCGAGCTGATGAAGATCTCCATGCCGCTGATGCTCGCCTGGTATTTCCAGCTGCGGGAGGGTGCGCTGCGGGTACGCGATTTTTTCATCGCCGCCGCCCTGCTGCTGGTGCCAGTGGGGCTGATCGCCAAGCAGCCCGACCTGGGCACCGCGGTGCTGGTGGCGGCTGCGGGCTTCTACGTGCTGTTCTTTGCGGGGCTCACCTGGCGGCTGATCCTGCCGGTGGCTGTCGTGGGCATCGCCGCCATCGCCGCCATCGTGGTGATGGGCGACACCATCTGCCAGCCGGATGTCGAGTGGCCCGGGATGCGCGAATACCAGAAGCACCGGGTGTGCACCCTGCTTGATCCCACCTCCGATCCCCTCGGCAAGGGCTTCCACATCATCCAGTCCACCATCGCCATCGGCTCCGGCGGGGTGCTCGGCAAGGGCTGGGGCCACGGCACCCAGACCCACCTGGACTTCCTGCCCGAGCGACATACCGATTTCATCTTCGCGGTGCTCACCGAGGAATTCGGGCTTGCCGGCGCCGTGATTCTGGTGTTACTCTATATCTGTCTGATTTTTCGCGGTTTGTTTATAGCCGCTGGTGCCCCGACCCTGTTCTCGCGCCTTCTCGCTGGCGCGCTCACGCTGATCTTCTTCACCTACGCGTTTGTGAACATGGGGATGGTGAGCGGAATCCTCCCCGTGGTGGGCGTTCCGTTGCCCTTTGTCAGTTACGGTGGCACTGCACTCGTTACCCTTTGTCTTGGTGTCGGGATGCTCATGAGCATCCAGCGTCACCGGCGTCGGGTAGGTGCCTGAACCCGCGTGCGCCCTGGCGCACGCCCGAACAGGAATACGTGTCATGCCCCCTGTAGCGATCTCCCGTCGCGCCGGCCTGCTGCCGGTGCTTCTTTGTAGCGCCCTCGTGTTGTCCGCTCCCGCCATGGGTGCGCCTGCCGTTGCGTCTGCAAGCTCCACCAGCGATGCCGCGGCCCTCACCGGCCTCAAGCCCGGTGCCCGCTTCCATTTTGCCGACGGCGTGTTCAAGAATGATCGCCTGCCCGTCGACGCCCAGGCCGCCGAGTCCGAAGAAGCCGCTGCGGCGCCTGTCGTCGAGAAAAGCGATTACTCCCTCAAGGGCTCGATCGCGCCGGGCGCCGGCCTGACCCTCGAAAAGGGCGTCGCCAGCTGGTACGGCAAGATGTTCCACGGCCGCAAGACGTCCAGCGGCGACACCTACGACATGTACGCGATGACCGCTGCTCACCCGAGCCTGCCGATCCCCAGCTACGTGCGGGTGACCAACCTGGCCAACGGCCGCTCGGCGGTGGTGCGGGTGAACGATCGCGGCCCCTTCCATCCGGGCCGGATCATCGATCTCTCCTACGCCGCGGCCTACAAGCTGGGCTACGCCGACCAGGGCCATGCCCAGGTCGAGATCGCCCTGGTGCTGCCCGAGGACGTGGCTTTTGTGCAGCCGGGCCGCCCGGTGCCGCCGATCCGCCGCGCGAAGGCGCCGGCCCCCCAGGCGCCGGTGGCGGTCGCCGAGCGTCCGTCCCCCGC
>NZ_BSPX01000023.1:0-61489 GCF_030161255.1 Zoogloea oryzae | reverse complement strand
CGGCCCGCAAGCGTGACGCGGCGCCTGCCGCTGTGGCCCCGGCGGTTGCGCCCGTGGCGCAGGCAACGCAGCCTCGTGGGGTGGCCGTGCCTTCTGCCGCCCCTTCGACGGCTACCCCCGCATCGACACCGGCAACGGCACCGGCCGCGGTTGCTGCACCCGCGCCGGCTGCGGCGGTGCCCGCACCTGTTGCTGTGGTCAAGGCGCCTGTCGCGAGCGAAACCCAGGGCGGCTACGCGGTCCAGGTGGGGGTGTTCGGGACGGCGGCTCAGGCCGAGGCGCTGCGTTCCCGGTTGTCGGCGGCGGGCATCCCGGCCCAGCTGGAAACCCGGGTGGTGGTGGGGCCTTTCAACGACCGGCGTGACGCCGTCGCGGCCCAGAATCGCCTGCAGGACAAGGGTTTTTCTGCCGGGGAGCTGATTCCCTTCCGGCGCTGAAGCTGTCTTCCGTAATCCCGAGCGGCGGGCCGTGTGGTCCGCCGCTTGCCATTTACGGCGCCGGTTTCAGGCGCTGACGATGGCGAGCGCGTGCCCCGTGCGGCAGTGCAGGGCGAGCTGCCTGTCGCTGCCCGGGCGGGCGGCCCAGACCGCGGCGGCGTCGCCCAGGGTGCGGGCGATCTCGTAGCCGCGCTGTTTGAGCCACGACGGGTCGATGTGTTCGGCGACCAGCCTGGGGGCTTCGGGCTGGCGGGGGGAGGCGAGGATGAGGCGGTAGATTCCCATGGCGAGGACCTCGAGGGTTCGACGATGGGGCAAATCTAGCGGCGAAACATGACGGTTTGAGGTGGCTTGGCCGTTCAGGATGCGGCGGGCACCCCGTTGTTTCCGTGCCCCATGCGGGAGGGACGGAAATCCCGCAGGAGGCGGGTGGCGGCTTCGGCATCCACCGGCCGGGAGAAGTAGAAGCCCTGCATCTCGTCGCAGCCCATGCCGTCCAGGGTCTGCATCTGTTCGCCGCGCTCGACGCCTTCGGCGGCCAGGCGGATGTCGAAACCCTGGGCGATGCCGGCGATGGCGCTGATGATGGGGTGGTTGCCGTGGCCGTTCATGTCCCGCACGAAGCTGCGGTCGATCTTCAGGCGGGTGACGCCGAAGCGCTGCAGGCTCACGAGGGACGAATAGCCGGTGCCGAAATCGTGGATCGACACGCCGACGCCCAGTTCGCGCAGGTTCTGCAGGCGCGGGGCGACGCGCTCGGTGTTCTCGAGGAGCAGGCTCTCGGCGATCTCGAGCTCCAGGCTGCCGGCGGCGAGACCGTTGCGCGACAGGGTGCGGGAGATGGTGTCGGAGAGGTCGGACTGGTCAAAATCCCGCGACGAGAGGTTGGCGGTGAGGCGCAGGTCGGGGAACTGGCGGCGCCACACGGCGAGCTGCGCGCAGCCGGTTTCAAGCACCCAGCGGCTGATGTCGTGGATGATCCCGGCTTCTTCGGCAAAGTGGATGAAGCGCGACGGGGCGACGATGCCGTGGGACGGGTGGCGCCAGCGCACGAGGGCTTCCATGCCGGTGATGCGGTCCTGCGAGAGGCTGACCAGCGGCTGGTAGTGCAGCTCGAATTCGTTGCGGCTGATGGCCTGGCGCAATTCCTTTTCGAGGGACACCCGCGTGCGGTAGCTGGCGTGCATGTCCGGCGAAAAGAAACTGTAGGCGTTGCGGCCGTCGCCCTTGACCTGGTGCATCGCCACGCTGGCGTGCTGGACCAGATCCTCGGCGGTGTCGCCGTCTTCGGGGTGGAGCGCGATGCCCATGCTTATGGTGATGAGCACTTCGCCCTCGCTCAGGGGGAAGGGCTTGCGGAAGGCGAGCAGCACCTTCTCGGCGATGGCGCGGGCGTCTTCCTGGTCGTTGATGTCGGGCAGCAGAACCACGAACTCGTCGCTGCGGTGGCGGGTGAGGGTGTCGCCGCGGCGCAGGCACTGCTTGAGGCGCAGCGCGACGGAGCGGAGCAGGGCGTCGCCTTCGCCCTGGCCGTGGGTTTCATTGACCTGCTTGAAGCGGTCCATGTCGATGAACATGACCGCGATGAGCCCCTTGCGCCGCTTGGCCTGGGTGATCGCCAGGTTGAGGCGATCCTGGAAGAGCTCGTTGTTGGGCAGCTGGGTGAGCGGGTCGTGGTAGGTCTGGTAGCGCGGGGTCGCTTCGATGGTGCGCAGCGCCGGCAGGCTGCGGGCCGCGCCGTAGGTGCCGGCGTAATGGGACGGCGAGCGCGATTCGACGCTGTTGTAGATGCCCATCGCGTTGAGCACGACGGCCACTGGCCCGGTGTCGTCGCCGTCGGCCCCGTAGGGGTTGCGGGCGAGGCGCAGCTCGATGTTGATCGTGGCGCGTGGGCCGGTGCGCCGCTCGTTGAACGCATAGCGGGCCCGTTCGAGATCCTCTGGGTGGACGATCTCGGAGAAGTGCTTGCCGATCAGGGCGTTGCGGGGATGGCCAAGCAGCGACTCGATGCGCAGGTTGAGGTAGTTGAAGCGGCCTTCGGCGTCGAGGGTGTAGATCAGGTCGAGGGAGTTCTCGACCATGTAGCGGTGCATCTGCTCGGACGACTGGAGGCGCTGCTGGCTGAGTCGGTGGGTGCGCTCGGATTGACGCTTGAGGAGGGCGCCCGTCACCGCACGGCGGATCTGGTCGGCGCCGTAGGGCTTGATGAGGAAGTCGTCGGCACCGCGGCGCAGGGCCCCGATGGCGGCCTCCATGGATTGCTCGCCGCTGATCATGATGACGGATTCGCGGCGGTCGTTGCTGAGCAGCCAGTCCATCACCGCCAGGCCCGAGGCGTCGGGGAGGCGGAAATCCAGGATCAGCAGGTCGTAGGAGCGGGTGTTGAGGCGAGCGAGTGTCTCGGCGACGGAACCGCAGTCCTCGATCAGCCGGTCGCTGCCCTGCAGGAGGGCGCCAACCGACCGTCGCAGGGACGGCTCATCGTCGACGACTAGGATTCGGGTAAGAGACTCTGCCGACGTTCGCCGGTTTGCCTCTGTCGGGAAGGAAGTTCCTTCCCAGGGGATGACCATTGTGACTCCCGGACATGGCTCTTCTAATTGGCGCGGCAATGATGCATCAAGTCAGTGGGTTGCCGCCAGTGGCATGAAGATCTGGAATACGGTCCCGGAGCCCGGCTGGCTGCGGCACAGGATGGTGCCACCAACCGCGGCAACCAGTTCGCGGACCAGCGGCAGGCCCACGCCACCACCCGGCTTGTCGCTGTTGCGGGCGCCCGGGTTGAAGAGGGTTTCGATGCGCTCGGGGGCGAGGCCCGGGCCGTTGTCGACGATCCGGATCTCCATGCACTGGCTGCCGTTGGCGTTGATGCCGGCAACGGCCGACACGGAGAGCTTGCCCCCTTCGGGGATCGCCTCGGCGGCGTTCTTGAAGAGGTTGAGGAACACCTGCTTCAGGGCGTCGGGCGGAATTGCGGCGGCGGGCAGGTTGGGCGAGGTGCGCAGCTCGAAGTTGATCCCCTTGCGGGCGAACAGCGCTTCGCCGTACAGGGCGCGCAGGTCGTGCAGGATCTCGGCGACGCCGCTGTGGGCGGGGCCGGACGGGGTCATCGAGGTGAAGTCGCTGGCCTTGCGCACCAGGGCGCCGACGCGGTCGAGTTCTTCGCTGAGCAGGCCAAGCTGCTCCTTCAGGGTCGGGTCTTCGACGCGCTCGTCGATCAGGCCGAGGTAGGTCTTGATGACGGTGAGCGGGTTGCTCGCCTCGTGGGCAATGCGCCGGGCGTGATCCACGTAGCGGCGGGCGATGCTGTCTTCCAGGTCGAGGCGCATCTGCTCTTCGGCGCGGCGCTCGGAGATACGGTTGGTTGCGGCCTCGGTGACGGAGCGGCGCAGGGCGGGCTCCATGCCGGTGCCCGGCTGCTCGGCGCCGGCGCAGGGGAACACGGCCACGCCGGTCTCGTTGGGGTTCTGCCAGGGCACGCAGAGCAGGCCGTCGCTGTCGAGCCAGCGGGCCAGCTGCCAGTCGGCGGCACACTTGCCGGGAGGGCGCGGGCCGCTCTGGTAGCGGGCTTCGGCGTTGTTACGGTAGGCCTCGGCAACGGCGCTGTGCTCGTCGCGGGCGGAAATCCTGATCTGGTCGAGGCCCGGGTGGGTGATCGTCGGCGCGCCCACGAGGGCGTCGTCGCTGTCGGACTTGACGAACAGCACCGGGGCGTCGAGGCCAAGGAGCAGGCGGGTGGCCACGTCGAAGCTCTGACGCGCGGTGGCCGCGTCGACAAAGGCGCTGCGGGCAAAGGCACTCAGCGCGGTGCGGGCGATGCCGCTGTCCATGTTCTCGCGCTCGGAGTCGGTGCCCGGGGTGGCCCAGGGCAGGGTGAGCATGGTCGGCTCGACGATGATCTCGAGGCTCTTGACCATGTCCTGCATGCCGCGGGTGGTGTCGGCGAGGACGCTGACCAGCACGCTGCCGTCGATCTTGGTGAGGCGGCTGGCGCCTTCGAGGCTGGCGGCGGACTGGCTGCCGCGGTAGCTGGCGAGCTCTTCGGCGGCGGCGATCACGCGCACCAGCGGGTGGGCGGTATCGACGGCCTCTGGCTCGGCCTGGTGCAGGGCGATGGCGTCGATGATGCCCAGCGGGAAACCGCAGCGGGCGGCGAGGTCGGCGGAGATCTCGGCGTGGTCAAGGCCGTAGCGTTCCCATTCGGCGGAGGACAGGCTGCGCTCGTCGATGGCGTCGGCCAGCACGCGGCCGTACTGTTCGCCGTATTCATTGAGCCACAGCAGGCCGAGGTCGTGGAGCAGGCCGGCGGAGCGGGCTTCGTCGGGATGAGGGTAGCCGATCTCGCGAGCGAGATTGACCGCCAGCTCGGCCACGAACAGGCTGTGCATCGTGTGATGCCGGTGGGCGCGGGGCGAGATCCGGTGCTGGGGCTGCTGGATCATGTGGCGCAGCGCCCACGCCTGCAGCAGGCCGGCGTCGATCCGGTCGAGGCGCTCGATGAGCACGTCGATGAGGGCAATAGAAAAGTCGCTCTTGCTCAGCGGTGCTGTCAAAAGCAACTCGAAAACCATCACTGGATCGAGGATAATGACACGTGCAATATCGTGTCGGGATGCATCGCCAGCCGAAAGTATCCGCAGCAGCGCGGACGCGGTTTCCCGCAGCGCTGGCAGACGCGATGTCGGTGCAGCTAGGGGACGTCGCATTTTGGATATTCGGGTGGTGGGCATGAATGAAGCACGTATTTCACAAATTTAGTGCTTTGAATTCTAACCGTACCCTCCCGGCTCTCGCCTGTGACTTATGCTCGCCCGCACCGGCGCTTGCGCTTCCGAGCGTGACCCAGTTCGCGACGTTGTGAAGAGTTTGCGTCCCGGCCCGCCTTTGGCAGCGCGGGATTCAGCCGAACTGCAGGCTGTCCGCGAACGAGAGCGCTTCAAGATGTGCCCGGTTGATGCGTTCCGGCGTGATGTGAAGATCATTGGCAAGGGATGCCAGATTCTTGTCGTCGAAGCTCTCCAGTGCCCGCGCGAGTTTGAGAAAAGGTGCATAAACGCCATCTCCGCCCAGCAGGGCGTCGCAAATCGGGGCGGGAAGGTGCATTTCGTCGAGCGCCGACTGAAGGCTGGCCCCCAGCAGCAGGTGAAGCATCGAGAACGCGCCGGTGATGAACAGGTTGTCGAGTTCGGCTTTCTCGAAGAAGGCCGCGCCGATCTGCTCCATGAAGCGCCCGCGGGCGATCGCGGTCTGCATCAGGGCCGGCGCGGACGGATCGCGACTGGCGGAGATCAGCAGCACCGACAGCCACTTGTGGAGCTTGTCGTAGCCAAGGATCGACACCGCGTGGCGGAAGGACTGGATCTCGCACATCAGCCCGAAACCGGCAGAATTGATGTAACGCAGCAATTTGTATGACAGCGCCACATCCTGCTTTAGGACATTTTCAATTTCCTTGACTTCAGCATTTTTGCGCACCAGATTGAGCAGCCGGACGATCTGGGCGTGGGACGGTGCGAGCTTGCCGTCGGTCTTGACGCCGTGCAGGAAGAACCAGCCCGATGCGCCGTCGTAGCCGCCGACGATTGCATTGCGGAACGCGGGAACGTCTGGCAGGCCCCAGGCGAGCGCCAGGCCGGGCGGAGCGATCGGCACGGGCTGCCGCTTGGCGTCGATGATCACGAAACGCCATGCCACATCCGGCGGGACGATGGTGTCGGGCTGATGCCAGGTGAGGTTGAGGCTGATGCCGGCGGCCTGCAGCTTGGGAATCAGTTCGAGCGTGAGCGGGTGGGCGATGGCCTGGGTCGGGATCTCCACCATCGCGTTGGCGGGGGCTTTCCAGCCGAGGAGATCCGGCGTGGGCACCAGCCGGTAGAGGCTCACGAAGACCGGATGGGTCGTCGGCCACACATCCGCCAGCTCCGACAGGGTTTCCACTGCCTGAGCAACGGACGTGGCGTGGACGATCAGCCGGTTGGCGGTGATCTTGTGCTGCTTGTTGATCACCGGTTCGCGGGTGATCAGGACGGCATTGCTCATGGGTGGGGTTCCGGTGCCGGCTCAGCCAGCCTTGGCGTCGTTCGAGAAGCTGAAGGCGTCGGCGTGGAAGGCGTCGGCAGGCAGGCCGCACTGGCGGGTGAGGTCGGCGCGGGCGGCGTCGATCATCGCCGGCGAGCCGCAGGCATAGACCTCGTGCCCGGAAAGATCGGGCAGGTCGGCCATCAGGGCGGCGTGGGCGAGACCGGTGCGGCCGGTCCAGCCGTCTTCAGCCGGGCTGTCGGAGAGCACGGGCACGAAGCGGAAGCCCGGGAGCCTGTCTTCCCAGCCTTTGGCCACGTCGAACTGGTAAAGCCCGGCGAGGTTGCGGCTGCCCCAGTAGAGCGTCATCGGGCGCTGGATGCCGGTGGCGATGGCGTATTCGACGATGCTCTTGATCGGCGCGAAGCCGGTGCCGCCCGCGAGCAGCACGATCGGGCGCCGGGAGCTTTCGTCGAGCCGGAAACCGCCCAGCGGGCCTTCGAAGCGCAGGATGTCCTTCTCCTTGAGCTTCTCGAAGACGTGGGTGGTGAAGAAGCCGCCGGGCACATGGCGGATGTGCAGTTCGAGGTGATCGGCGCCGGTCGGGGCGTTGGCGATGGAGAAGCTGCGGCGCTTGCCGTCGGCGAGCAGGAAGTCGATGTACTGGCCGGCGATGAACTGGAACTTCTCGGTGGCCGGCAGGCGGATCTCGAGGACGATCACGTCGTCGGCGGCACGCTCGAGCTTCTGCACGCGGCAGGGCAGTTTCTTGATCTGGATCTCGCCGGCGCGGCTCACCTGGCGCACCTCGAGGGTGAGATCGGAGCGGGGGCGGGCGCAGCACAGGAGCGCCATGCCGGCCGCGCGCTCGGCTTCGGTCAGCGTGCCTTCGCCAAAGCGGCCCAGGTCCAGGTCGCCGGAGAGCACCTTGCTCTTGCAAACTCCGCAGGCGCCGTCGCGACAGCTGTAGGGAAGCAGCAGGCCGGCAGCAAGGGCGGCTTCGAGAACGGTATCGTCAGCCGAGGCGGGGAATTCGAGTCCGCTGGGCTGGAGGGTGACCTGGAACGACATGATGGGTGGCCGTGAGATAATCGTTAAATGAAACGTCGAAAAATGAAGCAAGTCCTGATCGTCGGCAGTGGCGATGTGGCGCGCCGGATCATCCCGTGGCTGCAACGCCGCTTTCGCGTGTGCGCCGTGGTGCGCCGCCCTGAAGAACGTGCGGCCCTGCGGGCCCTTGGTGCGACAACCCTGATTGCCGACCTGGACAAGCCGGAAAGCCTTGGAAGGCTGGCCGGCATTGCGGACTACGTCCTGCACTGTGCTCCACCGCCCAATCTGGGTGGTGACGATCCGCGCACGCGCAGTCTTCTCGCTGCGCTGACGCGTCGCGCGAGTCTACCACGACGGATCATCTACATAAGTACCACGGGCGTGTATGGCGACTGCGCCGGCGCCTGGCTGGACGAGTCCCGTCCGCCCCGTCCGGCCTCGGCCCGGGCGGTCCGGCGCGTTGCAGCCGAACGCCACCTGCGGCGATTTGGCGGGCGTACCGGATGCCGCGTCAGCCTGCTGCGGGCGCCCGGCATTTACGATGGCGCCGAGCGCCTGCCGGTGGCCCGACTTGAAAAGGGCGAGCCGGTGCTGGCCCCCGAAGACGACGTGTTCACCAATCACATCCATGCCGACGACCTGGCCCGGCTGCTGGGGCTGGCGCTGTTCCGCGGCCGGCCCAACCGGGCCTACAACGCGTCGGACGACAGCAGCCTGAAGATGGGCGAGTACTTCGATCTGGTGGCCGATGCGGTCGGCCTGCCGCGCCCGCCGCGCCTGCCCCGGGCCGAACTGGCCGGGCGGCTGTCACCCCTCACGCTGTCGTTCATGTCCGAATCGCGGCGCCTCAAGAATGACCGCATCAAGCGGGAACTGCGCGCCCGCCTGATGTATCCGACCGTCGCCGACGCCCTGCGTGCGCGCCGTCTGGCGGTTTCCTGATTTTTCCCTATCGAGCCCACATCATGCTTTTTCTGAGTATCAAAGCCCTGCACATCATCTTCGTCACCAGCTGGTTTGCCGGTTTGTTCTACCTGCCGCGGCTGTTCGTGAATCACGCCATGGCCACCGACAAGGCCACCCTCGATCGCCTGGCACTGATGGAGAACAAGCTCTACCGCTTCATGACGCCCCTGGGCATCCTCGCAGTGGCGCTGGGGATGTGGCTGTGGTTCGGCTTCGGCTTTGCCGGCGGCTGGCTACACGTCAAGACGATGCTCGTCACCTTCCTGATCGTCTACCACCTGTATTGCGGCCGGCTGATGCGGGCCTTTGCCGAAGGGCGCAACACGCGCAGCCACGTGTGGTACCGCTTCTTCAACGAGGTGCCGGTGCTGGTGCTGTTCGCCTGCGTCTTCCTCGTCGTGCTGAAGCCCTTCTGATCGACCGAACCTGATTTCCGAACCGGATTGCTGCCTTGAACTTCTTTGCCCCTTGCCCCCGCGGCCTCGAGCCGCTTCTTGCCGATGAACTCCGCGCCATCGGCGCCACCGATCCGAAGGCCGTGCCCGGCGGCGTGCAGTTTTCCGGCGACTGGGCGCTGTGTTACCGCGCCAACCTGGAAAGCCGGATCGCCACCCGCGTGCTGTGGCAGGTCTCGATGGGCCGCTACCGCAACGAGGAAGATGTATACCGCATCGCCTACGCGCCCACCTGGGCCAAGTGGTTCACGCCCGACGAGACCATCCGGGTGTTCGTCACCGCCCACAAGTCGCCCCTGCGCAGCCTGGAGTTCGTCACGCTCAAAATCAAGGACGCGGTGTGCGATCATTTCCGCACCATCGTCGGGCGCCGGCCGGATGTGAACACCCAAACGCCGGACATCCGCGTGCATGCCTTCCTGTCGGCGGATACCGTCACGCTGTATCTGGATACGTCCGGCGAGCCGCTCTACAAGCGCGGGTTCAAGTCGGCGGCCGTCGAGGCGCCGCTGAAGGAGAACCTGGCCGCCGGCATCCTGCGCCTGACTGGCTGGAAGCCGGGCGAGGAGGCCTTGTGCGACCCGATGTGCGGCAGCGGCACTTTCCTGATCGAAGCGGCCCAGATGGCCCTCGATGTGGCGCCGGGCCTGGGCCGGCATTTCGCGTTCGAGCGTTTCAAGCACTTCGAGCGCGACACCTGGCTGCCGATCCGCAAGGCGGCCGACGCCCGCCGGCAGGCGCCGCGCCCGCTGGCGATCTACGGCTCGGACATCGTCGAGGATCAGGTGCGCAAGAGCTTCGTCAATCTGCGCAGCGCGGGGCTGGAAGGCTGCGTGGAGCTGGAGCGGATGGATCTGCTCGACCGCAAGGCGCCGGCGGCGAGCGGTGTGCTGGTCGCCAACCCGCCCTACGGCGTGCGGCTGTCGGATACGTCGGAGCTTGAAGCCTTCTACCCGAAACTGGGCGACGCCCTGAAGGCCAACTGGAGCGGCTGGCGCGCCTACTTCTTCACCGGCGACCCGCTGCTGCCCAAGGGCGTGCGCCTCAAGGCCAGCAAGCGCACGCCGCTCTTCAACGGCGCCATCGAATGCCGGCTGTTTGAATATCTGATGGTGGCGGGCTCGGCGCGCAAGCCCAAGGGCGGGGAAGAGTAAGGCGTCAGGAGGCCGCTATTGATCAATGTGCGCTGACGACCGTCAGCGCACGAACGATCAGCAAGACCGCCTCACTCCTCTCTCATCGCTCCTCACAGCTTCAAACAATGTCCAGATTCTGGATGCCTGAGAGCACGTCGCGGTCGCCGCGCTTGCTCTTGAGCTTGATCTGCAGGCGCAGGTCGTTCATCGAGTCGGCGTTGCGCAGGGCGTCCTCATAAGTGATGAGGTTGCGCTCGTAGAGATCGAACAGGCTCTGGTCGAAGGTCTGCATGCCCAGATCGCTGGAGCGCTTCATCACTTCCTTGATGCCCGGGATCTCGCCCTTGAAGATCAGGTCGGAGATGAGCGGCGAGTTGAGCATGACTTCCACCGCCGGCACCCGGCCCTTGCGGTCGCACATGGGCAGGAGGCGCTGGGAAATCAGCGCCCGCAGGTTGAGCGACAGATCCATCAGCAGCTGGTGGCGGCGCTCTTCGGGGAAGAAGTTGACGATCCGGTCGATGGCCTGGTTGGCGCTGTTGGCGTGCAGGGTGGCGAGGCACAGGTGGCCGGTTTCGGCGAAGGCGATGGCGTAGTCCATCGTCTCGCGGTCGCGGATCTCGCCCATGAGGATCACGTCCGGCGCCTGGCGCAGGGTGTTCTTGAGGGCGGGTTCCCACGAATCGGTGTCGATGCCCACCTCGCGCTGGGTGACGATGCAGTTCTTGTGGGTGTGCACGAACTCGATCGGGTCTTCGACCGTGATGATGTGGCCAAAGCTCTTCTCGTTGCGGTAGTCGACCATCGCGGCCAGCGAGGTGGTCTTGCCGGTGCCGGTGCCGCCGACGAAGATCACCAGGCCGCGCTTGGACATGGCGATGTCCTTGAGCACCGGCGGCAGGCCGAGTTCGTCGAAGGTGGGGATCTTTTGCGGGATGGTCCGCAGGATCAGGCCGACCTGGCCCTGCTGGATGAAGGCGTTGGCCCGGAAGCGGCCAATCCCCGGTGGCGAGATCGCGAAGTTGCATTCCTTGGTGGCTTCAAACTCCGCTGCCTGGCGGTCGTTCATCACCACCCGGGCGAGCTCGGCCGTGTGGGTGTGGGTGAGCTGCTGGTTCGACTGGGGGACGATCTTGCCGTCGATCTTGATGGCGGGGGGAAAGTTGGCGGTGATGAAGAGGTCGGAGCCGTTCTTCTGAAGCATCAGCTTCAGCAGGTCGTGCATGAACTTGAGTGCCTGATCGCGTTCCATGGTGGATTCCTGTTGCGGCCGGCCGTGGCCGGCGGGGTCGAATTTGGGGCGGGCGGTGCTCAGACCGGGAAGCTGTCCTTGTTGGCGGCACGCAGGCGGGCCTCGGCGCCGGAGACGATGTTGCGGCGGACGAGATCGGCCAGGCACTGGTCGAGGGTCTGCATGCCGACGCTCTGGCCGGTCTGGATCGCGGAGTACATCTGGGCGACCTTGTTCTCGCGGATCAGGTTGCGGATGGCCGGGGTGCCGATCATGATCTCGTGGGCGGCCACCCGGCCGGCGCCGTCCTTGGTCTTGAGGAGCGTCTGGGAGATCACTGCGCGCAGGGATTCGGACATCATCGCGCGGACCATGTCCTTTTCGGCGGCGGGGAAGACGTCGACGATACGGTCGATGGTCTTGGCGGCGGACGAGGTGTGCAGTGTGCCGAACACCAGGTGGCCGGTTTCGGCCGCGGTGAGGGCGAGGCGGATGGTTTCCAGGTCGCGCATTTCGCCCACCAGGATCACGTCCGGGTCTTCACGCAGGGCCGAGCGCAGCGCCGCGTTGAACGATTGGGTGTCGCGGGCGACTTCCCGCTGGTTGATCAGGCAGCGCTTGGATTCATGGACGAATTCGATCGGGTCTTCGACCGTGAGGATGTGGCCGTATTCGTTTTCGTTCACGTAGTCGACCATTGCCGCGAGGGTGGTGGACTTGCCCGAGCCGGTCGGGCCGGTGACCAGCACGATGCCCCGCGGCTGGTTGGAGATTTCCTTGAAGATCTTCGGGCAGTTGAGCTCGTCGAGGGTCAGCACCTTGGACGGAATGACCCGGAACACCGCTGCCGCGCCGCGGTTCTGGTTGAAGGCATTCACCCGGAAGCGCGCCAGGTTGGGGATCTCGAAGGAGAAGTCGGTCTCGAGGAACTCTTCGTACTGCTTGCGCTGCTGGTCGTTCATGATGTCGTACACCATGCCGTGCACGTCCTTGTGGGCCAGGGCGGGCAGGTTGATGCGCCGTACGTCGCCGTGGACCCGGATCATCGGCGGCAGGCCTGCGGAGATATGCAGGTCGGACGCCTTGTTCTTGACGGTGAAAGCGAGCAGTTCGGTGATGTCCATCGTGGAGACTCGTGGCTGGAGGAGTGGGCGGGCGGCGCTTGCGGGCAGGCCCTCGGCCGGATTTCGGCTCAAGGGCCAATGCTATACTCAACGGCCCTTTCAGCCCGAAATTAAGCGTTGAGCAATTATATGTCAGGCCTTTCCGGCCGCCTCCAAAACCTTGTCACCCGCATTGCCCGGGCGGCTTCCGACGCCGGGCGTGATCCCGCGGGCATTCGCCTGCTGGCCGTCAGCAAGACCTGGCCGGCCGAGTCCGTGCGAGAGGCGGCGGCCGCCGGCCAGCATGCCTTTGGCGAGAACTACGTGCAGGAAGGCGTCGCCAAGGTCGAGGCGCTGGCCGATCTTGGCCTTGAATGGCATTTCATCGGCCCGCTGCAGAGCAACAAGACGCGGCCGGTGGCCAACAGCTTCGCGTGGGTGCATTCCATCGACCGGCTGAAGATCGCCCAGCGGCTTTCCGAGCAGCGCGACGTGTTCCTCCCGCCGCTGCAGGTGTGCATCCAGGTCAATGTGAGCGGCGAGGAGAGCAAGAGCGGCGTCTCGCCGGCCGAGCTGCCCGAGCTGGCCCGGTCGGTGGCGGCGCTGCCGCGCCTCAAGTTGCGCGGCCTGATGACGATCCCCGAACCCACGTCCGACGTGGCCCTCCAACGTGAGCGCTTCGCGACGTTGCGCCGGCTGATGGCGCAGCTTCGGGCCGACGGGCTCGATCTCGACACCTTGTCGATGGGCATGTCCGACGACCTCGAAGCGGCGATCGCCGAAGGTTCGACGATGGTGCGCGTCGGCACGGCGATCTTCGGATCGCGCAATTACACGAACTGAAACGCAAACTGATTCACCCGGCCCGGCGGCGCAGCTTGCCGGGCGTTTTCAAACCAATTGGTGGAACCGAAACGATGAAAATCACCTTCCTGGGCGGCGGCAACATGGCAGCGGCCCTGATCGGCGGACTGGTCAAGCAGGGCTTTGACGCGGCGGGCGTGCAGGTGGTCGAGCTGACCGCCGAAGGGCGCGACAAGCTCGCCGGGCAGTTTGGCGTGCGGGCGACCGACGCCCTCGACGACCAGGCGCTGGCCTGCGACGTGCTGGTGCTGGCGGTCAAACCGCAGCAGCTCAAGGCGGCGGTCGCGCCGATCGCCGGCCGGCTGTCGAGCCAGGTGGTGGTGAGCATCGCCGCCGGGCTGCGCCTCGCCGATATCGGCCGCTGGCTGGGCGATTACAGCAAGCTGGTGCGTGCCATGCCCAACACGCCGGCGCTGATCGGCGCGGGCATCACCGGCCTGTTTGCTGATGCTTCTGTCGATGCGGCGGGGCGTGCGGCGGCGGAGCAGGTGCTGTCGGCGGTCGGCAGCACCGTGTGGGTGCCGGCCGAAGCACAGATCGATGGCGTGACGGCGATCTCGGGCAGTGGCCCGGCCTACGTGTTCCACTTCATCGAGTGCCTGCAGGCTTCCGGCGAGGCCATCGGCTTCGACGCAACCACCGCCCGCAAGCTGGCCATCGACACCGTGCTCGGCGCGGCCAAGCTGGCGGCCGGCAGCGACGAATCCCCGGGCGTGCTGCGCGAGCGGGTCACCTCCAAGGGTGGCACCACCGAGGCGGCGCTCAAATCCTTTGCGGCGGACGGTTTCCCGGCCATCGTCGAGCGCGCGGTCAAGGCCGCCGAAGCCCGCGGGCTTGAGCTGGGCGACCAGCTCGGCCGCGACTGAGGAGGAACGCCATGCTCGGCAGCCTCCTCCTCACCCTCGTCGACACCCTCGGCGGGCTTCTCTCCGGCGTGCTCCTGGCGCGCTTCGTGATGCAGTGGCAGCGCATCTCCTTCCGCAACCCGATCGGCCAGTTCGTGGTGGCGACCACCGACTGGCTGGTGATTCCGCTGCGCCGCTTCATCCCCGGGCTCAAGGGGCTCGATCTGGCGAGCCTGCTGCCGGCGTGGGTGGTGCAGGTGCTGGTGGTGTTCATTGCCCTGGCGCTGCGCGGGGCCATCGAGGGGGCCGATCCCGTCGGGCTCCTGGTGGCCATGTGGGGTGTTGGGCTGCTCGAGACGGTCAAGGTCGGGCTCTATCTGCTGATGGGGGTGGTGCTGATGTCGGCGATCTTTTCGTGGGTCAATCCCCACGCGCCGCTGGCCGGCATCATCTACGCGATGGCCGAGCCTTTCCTGCGGCCCTTTCGGCGCATCATTCCGTCGATCGGCGGGGTGGATCTGAGCCCGATCGCGCTGCTGCTGGTCCTCCAGCTGGCGCAGAACGCGCTGGCGATGGGCAAGTACATGCTGCTCGGGCTGGCCTGAGGCATGGACTGGCTCAACCGGGCGGCGGATGGCAGTCTCGTCCTGAGCCTGCACATCCAGCCCGGCGCGAAGAAGACGGAGATTGCCGGCCTGCACGGTGAGGCGCTGAAGATCCGCCTGGCTGCGCCGCCGGTGGATGGCAAGGCCAACGCGGCGCTGATCGCCTTTCTGGCCAAGACCTGCGGCGTGCCCAGGTCGGCCGTCGAGCTGGTAAGCGGCGATACGTCCCGGACCAAGCGGGTGCGGCTCACCGGCGTCGATGTGGCCACCGTGGAGGCACTGGCGGGCGGTTGATGGCGGCGAGGCGGGACAGGCGCTGCGATTACGATCCTGAAAAATGAAAACGGCACCCTGCGCGGGTGCCGTTTTTTATTGTGCGAGGCCCGGGATTCCGGGCCCGGCAATGCTCAGCGCTGCTTGCGCTTGAAGCGGCGGATGGCCGCGAGCCCCAGCAGGCCGGTGGCGATCAGCAGAGGCGAGCTCGGTTCGGGGATGGCGCCGCCGCCCGTGCTGCCCCCGGAGGCGATGTCGAGGGTCTCGCCGAGGGCATAGCCGTAGGTGAGCGTCAGGCTGTCGCCGGCAGCCAGATCGCCCAGGTCAAAGCCGATACCGATCGTGTAGTCGCCGTTGCCGCTGTTGGTGCCGGCCAGGTAGGTGGCGGGGTTGGTGGCCCAACTGGCGCTGACGCCGGCCTTGTGGCGGTAGGTGGCGGCGGTGAAGGCGCAGATCGTCTGGCCGGTGCGGGCGCCCGTGGCGCAGGCCTGATCGTCGGACAGGGTGACGTTGGTGGTGTCGTACACGCTGTAGGCGTTGACGTCCGGATCGGGATCGAGCGTACGCAGGAAGTTCAGGCTGGTGAGGACGCTGGCGGTGTTGTTGGTCAGCGTGGTGGTGATCTCGATCGCAGAACGGCCGCCGATGGTGGTGAGCGAGTACAGGTTGCTCACGCCCAGCACGCCGTCGAGGGAGCTGGCGCTGGCGCTCACGACGGTGGAGGAGATCTGGTCGATGGTGAAGCCGACGAAGGAGTTCGAGCCGTGCCCGGTGTTGTTGCTCTGGTAGTTGCCGGCCGAAGAGGTGATGAAGAAGCCTTCGAGCGGGGTGCCCGGCGTCAGGAAATCGTTGATGCCGTAGATGCTGGAGCCGGTCGGGTCGAACAGGATGCCCGGAGAGACCGTCTTGTTGGAGCCGAGGGTGCCGTAGTCGCTGACACCGGCCAGAACGTAATCGTTCTGGAGGGTTCCCGTGGCCTGGGCAGTCAGCGGCAGTGCAAGGCTGAGAAGTGCTGCGCCGATGATCTTTTTCTGGGCGGATTTCATGGCGTTAGGTCCGGAAAATTGGAAAACGCCTGACGGATAGCAATATTTGTGCCCTATTTGTAAGTTTATGCAAATAAAGGGGAATCTTTTGTATGAAATTCGGTTTCTAAAACAACTGTAAAAAATTTCGACGGTATTTTGTGGAAATTTTCACGCCCCGATGGTGAAAACGTAGATCAAGTGATGATGTGCTTCCTGGCAATTTTTCGAGCCGCATGGCATGTGATGGGGCGGCGCTGGCGGCGAGCGTGCGTATGCCCAGCGTTTTTCGCCGGGAAGCCGCGGATTTCGCCGGAAATGAAAAACGGCGCCGGATTTCCCCAGGCGCCGTCTGATTCAGCAGGCTGGCCGCCGACCGATCATTCCATCGCTTCGTACAGCGGAAGGGTCAGGAATTCCGGGTATTCCGGGGTCAGGGACATCTTGTCGAAGATGACCGCGGCCTGGTCGTAGCTGGCGGTGTCCTCGCCCTGGGCGGTGACGGTGGCCTTCACCTTGGCGAGTTCCTCGGCGATCATCGGACGGACCATCTCGACGGTGACCTTGCGGCCGTCGTCCAGGATGCCCTTCGGGCTGACCACCCACTGCCACACCTGGGAGCGGGAGATTTCGGCGGTGGCGGCATCTTCCATCAGGTTGTGGATGGGCACGCAGCCGTTGCCGGCGAGCCAGGAGCCCAGGTAGTGGATGCCGACGTTGATGTTGTTGCGCAGGCCCGCTTCGGTGATCGGGGTGGTCGGGCGAAAGTCCAGCCACTGCTCGGGGCCGAACTTGCCTTCGACCTGCTTTTCCCACTGGTTGGGCTTGTCGCCGAGCACCTTCTGGAACTCTTCGGCGGCGATGGCGACGAGGCCCGGGTGAGCCACCCAGCCGCCGTCGAAGCCGTCGTTGGCGTCGCGGGTCTTGTCGTGACGGATGCCGGCCAGGGCCTTTTCGTTGGCTTCCGGATCATTCTTGATCGGGATCAGCGCGGACATGCCGCCCATCGCCGGGGCGCCGCGCTTGTGGCAGGCCTGCACCAGGGCCAGGGCGTAGCCGCGCATGAAGGGCACTTCCATGGTGATGGCGCTGCGCTGGGCCAGGCAGAAATCCTTGTTCTTCTTGAACTTCTTGATGCACGAGAAGATGTAGTCCCAGCGGCCGGCATTGAGGCCGGCGGAGTGGTTGCGCAGCTCGTACAGGATTTCTTCCATCTCGAAGGTGGCGAGGATGGTCTCGATCAGCACGGTGGCCTTGATGGTGCCTTGCGGCAGGCCGATGTGGTCCTGGGCCATCACGAAGATGTCGTTCCACAGGCGGGCTTCCAGGTGGCTTTCCATCTTCGGCAGGTAGAAGAAGGGGCCGGCGCCGCGGGCGATCTGTTCCTTGGCGTTGTGGAAGAACACCAGACCGAAGTCGAAGATGCCGCCGGAGACGCGCTGACCGTCGACGGTGACGTGCTTTTCATCCAGGTGCCAGCCGCGCGGACGGATCTGCAGGGTGGCGATCTTGTCGTTCAGCTTGTATTCCTTGCCGGCTTCGTTCTTGAACGACAGCTCGCGGCGGATGGCCTGGTAGATGTTGATCTGGCCCTGGATCTGGTTTTCCCACTTCGGGCTGTTGGAGTCCTCGAAGTCGGTCATGTAGGAATCAGCGCCCGAGTTGAAGGCGTTGATGATCATCTTGGCTTCGACCGGGCCGGTGATCTCGGTGCGACGGCGCTCAAGGGCCTTGGGCAGCGGGGCAACCTTCCAGTCGCCTTCGCGGATGTGCTTGGTCTCGGGCAGGAAGTCGGGCATTTCGCCAGCGTCGATGCGGGCCTGACGTTCGACACGGGCCTTCAGGAGTTCCTGGCGGCGGGGCTCGAAGGCGCGGTGCAGCTTGGCGACGAATTCGAGGGCTTCCGGGGTGAGGATGGATTCGTAGCCCGGGAGGATCGGGGCGTTGATCTGCATGCCGGCGGGAAGGGTGAGGCTCATGGTGACTCCTGATGGTGAAGGTTGAAGTGCGTTAAGAATAAGTCTTGATGAAGTAGATGACACTCAGGGCCGCCCCTACTGCCACCACCAGCCGGCGCAGCCAGATGGCCGGCAGGCGGCGGGCGAGGCTGGCGCCGGCGAGGGCGCCGACCATGGCGGTGGCGATCATCAGCAGCGTGTGGGGCCAGCTGATGGCGCCGGCGATGATGAAGGTCGCCGCGGCCACGGTGTAATTGACGGCCGAGGTGAGGTTCTTGAGGCCGTTGAGTTCCTGGATGTCCTCGACGCCCTGGATCGCCAGCGCGGCGAGGGTGAGGATGCCCATGCCGGCGCCGAAGAAGCCGCCGTACACCGCCACGATGAACTGGAACACCAGCCCGCCGATGCCGCCCGGCGTGCCACCTTCGGCCTTGCCCATCCCGAGCCGGGCCTTGGCGGCGGCAACGACGCGCGACACCTGGCCCGAGAACGCGAACAGCGCGGTGGCCACCAGCAGCAGCCACGGCACGAGGCGCGAGAAGGCAGCGTTGGAGGTGGACAGGAGCAGCAGCCCGCCGCAGATCCCGCCCACGAAGGACAGGGCGACGAGGAGCGCCGTCCAGCGCGGATGGCGGCTCACCTCGCGGCGATAGGCCCAGGCGCTGGAGAGGCTGGCCGGCCACATGGCCACCGAGTTGCTGGCGTTGGCCATCACCGGCGGCACGCCCGCGGCGAGCAGCGCCGGAAACGAGAAGAAGGTGCCGCCGCCGGCCATGGCATTCATGCCACCGGCCAGGAAGGCGCCGCCACCAACGAGGAGGATCTGGCTGGCGTCCATCATCGCTGCTTTCCTTCGATGAAGGCGAGCATGTCGTCCATCGTGCGGCCGCTGGCCGTGGGCGCGACGTCGAGGGCCTCGACGGGCTGGCCGCCACGGTTGATCCAGAACGTGGTGTAGCCGTACCAGGTGGCGCCGGCGGCGTCCCAGCCGTTGGCGCTGACGAAGAGGATGCGCTCCGCCGGGCAGCCGAAGGCGGCCGGGCCGAGGGCGTAGGCGTCGGCGTGGGGCTTGTAGCGCTGGACGGTGTCGGTAGACAGCAGGTGGTCGAAGAGGCCGTTCATGCCGGCGCTCTTGACGGCCACCGCGAGCATCTCGGGTGTGCCGTTGGAGAGGATCGCGGTGGGGATGCCGGCCCGCTTGAGGGCGCGCAGCACGCCGAGGTTCTCGGGGAAGGGCGACAGGCAGGCGTACTGGTTGATCAGCTGGGTGCGCCGGGCGGCGTCGAGCTCCAGCCCGAGGCGGGCGGCGGCGAACACCAGGCCGTCCTGGGTGATTTCCCAGAAGGGCTTGTAGCGGCCCGACAGGGTGCGGATGAAGCTGTACTCGATCTGCTTCTGGCGCCACAGCTCGGCCAGCTGGCTGCCCTTGCCGGGGTAGAGCTGCTCGGCCAGCAGGCCGACCGAATAGACGTCGAACAACGTGCCAAAGGCATCGAAGGCGACGGCCTGGATTCGGGTTGCGGACGGTGCGGGCTGAGCCATGTTCGGGGGCCTGGAGCGGATCGGTTTTGTTGCAATGCCGCGAAGTTTATTCAACGATTAAAGAAAAAAGAAGCCATAATAAAATCAAATGATTTTTTACTTTTAGTATTAAATGAACAGCTTCAAGGAAATCGAAACCTTCGTGAGCGTGGCCACCCGCGGCAGCCTCTCGGCCGCGGCGCGCGCCGAGGGCGTGACGCCGGCGATGATGGGCCGGCGCATCGACGCGCTGGAGGAACGGCTGGGGGTGAAGCTGCTGGTGCGCTCGACGCGGCGGCTCAGCCTCACGTTTGAAGGCAGCGCGTTTCTGGAGGATTGCCAGCGCATCCTGAACGACCTCGCCAATGCCGAGGCGTCGGTGAGCCTGGGCGGCGTGAAGGCCAGCGGGCACATCAAGGTGTCGGCGCCGGCGGGCTTCGGGCGGCGGCACGTGGCGCCGCTGGTGCGGGATTTCCTCTCGGCCAACCCGGAGGTGACCTGCAGCCTGGATCTGTCAGATCGTCTCGTCGATCTGGTGAATGAAGGCGTGGATTGCTCGATCCGCATCGGCGAGCTGACCGATTCGAGCCTGGTGTCGGTGCGCCTCGCCGACAACCGTCGGGTGGTGGTGGCGAGCCCGGCGTATCTGGCCCGCTGCGGCGCGCCGGTGCGGCCGGAGGATCTGGCCCGGCACGACTGCCTGTCCCTCGACCCGCAGCGGGGTTGGGTGTTCGCCGATCTGGAGTCGCCGGGGCAGGTGCGGACGATCAAGGTGTCGGGGCGCTTCGAGTGCAACGACGGCACCGTGCTCCACGACTGGGCGCTGGGCGGCATCGGGCTGGCGTGGCGCTCGATGTGGGAGGTGGAGCGGGATCTGGCCGAAGGGCGGCTGGTGTCGGTGCTCGACAACTATGCCGCACCGGCCACCGGCATTTACGCGGTGTTTCCCCAGAACCGCCGGCTGCCGCTGCGGGTGCGGCTGCTGATCGACCACCTGCGCGGCTACTTCGCCCGGCCGGATTACTGGCGCGGCGCCTGATCGCCGGCTGAGGCCGGATCGCCCAGTTCAAATTCGAGCTTCAGGCGGCTCGGTACCGGCCGGCCGAGGGCTTCCGCCGGCTGGAAGTGCCAGTGCCGGACGATCTCGGCGTAGGTGTTGGCGGCGGGGCAGAGGGCCGGCTCGCAGCGCGGCACCACAAGATCGACGGCGCCGTCGGGGCCGATCGCCAGTTCGAGCTGGAAGACACCGGTCGGCGCGTCGGGCAGCGGCGGCCAGATGTCGGGCGGGACATCGGTGACGAGTTCGGGCTCACGGGAGAGGCCGGCCAGGGGCAGATAGCTGGCCGGGATTTCGGCCGGTGCGTCGGGCGGGCCGGCAGCGGGTGTGGCGTTTGCGGCTTCATCCGGCGCTGGCTCAGGATGGCTGGGCGCAGGGCGGGGTGCTGCGTGCGAGGCGTGGGGCGCCGGGGGTGTCGCCAGGCGGGCGGCCGGCCTGGGCGGATTGGCGAGCCGGGCCACGAGCGGTGCCGACGCCGATCCGTGGCCGCCGGTGCGATCGGTGCCAGGCCGGGCGAGCAGGCTCACCACGAGGACGTGGGCGATCACCGAGAGGACCAGGGCGAGGCCCAGCAGCCGGAGCGGCGAGGGGCTGGACGGAGGCGTGGAGGAGGGCACCGACAGGCAGGTCATCGAGGGCTCGGGAGGCGATGGCGTGCACGATAGCCCATCGTTTTCGGGGCCCGCTGCCGCCTGTCGGGCTTGGCTTCCCGCTGGTCGAGTGGGGCTCGCCTTACAGGCAGGGCGATGGCATCGTAAGCTGAAAGGAGATGTGGAATGAAAAAGCAGCGTGGCGTGACGCTCATCGAGTTGATGATTGTGGCGGTGGTGGCGGGAATCCTGGCCATGATCGCGGTGCCCTCCTATACGTCCCACATCACCCAGAGCAAGATTGCCGAGGCGACCGGCTCGCTGGCCGAGGCCAAGGTCCGGATGGAGCAGACCTTCAACTCGATGCGCAGCTATTACGTCGACGGAGCGGCCTGCCCGGATCTTTCCGGCCTCTTCAAGGACACCTCCTTCGGCATCACCGTCGAGTGTTCGAACACCACCTTCACCCTGACCGCCAAGGGCACGTCCGGCAAGACCATGGACGGTTACACCTACACGATCAACCAGTCCGGCGAAAAGACCTCCAAGACGCCTGCGGTCTCCGCAGCCCAGCCCTGCTGGCTGAAGACCAAGGCCCAGACCTCATGCTGACGACGCAACGCCGCCGCCTGCGTGGCGCGACCCTCCTCGAACTCATCGTCACCGTCTCGATCGTCGGCATCCTGATGGCGATCGGCGTGCCGCAGCTGGGCGACTGGGTGCGGCGCAACTCTGTCGGCTCGGCTGCCGAGATCATCCAGAACGGCCTGCGTCAGGCCGAGGCCGAGGCGATCCGCCGCAACCAGCGGGTTGAGTTCCTGCTGACCAACGACGCCCCCAGCCAGGATTCCATCAAGACCCTCACCGCCGCGGCCAACGGCGCCAACTGGGCGTCGCGGGTCCTCGACGCCGACTTCGCACCGCTTTCCGACATCACCCTGGCTTACGTGAATGTCTTCCGGATGAAGGACGTCTCGGCCGACGTGGCGATCCAGGGGCCGGCCAACGTGGTCTTCAGCGGCAACGGCCGGGTCTTCGACATCAAGGGCGCGCCGATCACCGAATACCAGATTTTCCGGGTCTCCCGTCCCGGCGCGGATCGCGCGATGTGCGTGTTCGTCACCCCGGGTGGCGGCATCCGGACCTGTGATCCGGCAATCACCTCCGGCAAGCCCTTCGCGTGCCTGCCGCTGGTGTCGGCCGAGAAATGTCCGAAGCCGTGATGGAGCGATCGATCATGAAGAAGAACAAGGCGCAAGCCGGTTACGTGCTGCTTGAAGTGCTGGTGGCGCTGCTGATTTTCTCCCTCGGCCTGCTGGGGCTGATCGGCTTCCAGGCCGCCTCCGCCAAGATCGCCTCGGACAGCCGTTTCCGCACCGAGGCTGCGATGCTCGCCGACGAACTCGTCGCCAAGATGGCCGCCTCCGACATCACCAAGGTCAAGTCGGGTTACGCCGTCGGCGGGCGCGATCTGACCAACTGGGTGACCAACCGGGTCGTCGGCGGCAGCCGTCTGCCCGATCCGGTCGTCACGCCGACCTTCACCACCTCGGCCACCTCCCAGACCATGCTGGTCAATGTCCGCATCGAGTGGACGATGCCCGGCACCACGCTGGACAAGGGGGGGCGCGAAGTGAAGGGCGTCTACGAAACCAAGGCGCTGCTTTTCTAGGATTGCCCATGCGCACCAGATTTGTTCCGGGTCTGCCGCGACTGCGTGGCCAAGCTGGCGTGAGCCTGATCGAGGTGGTGGTCGGCATGGCCATCGGCGTGATTGCGTCCCTCGTCGTCATGCGTTCGTTTTCGGGCAGTGAGACCTTCCGCCGCAACGTCAGCGGTGCGGCCGACACCGTGCAGACGGCGTCCCTGATCGGGGCGCGGCTCGGCATGCTGTTCGAGGAGGCCGGCGCCTCGCTGGTTCAGGGGCGGAACATCTGGGGCTGCAAGCTGTTGGCGACGCGCGGCAAGACGGCGCTGCTGCCGGCGGCGAGTTATCCGGATCCCTTCAGCGGCTTCGCCAAGAACGTGCGGGTGCTGCCGGTGGGTGTGCTCGATGGCGGTGACAATTCCGACATCGCGCTGGTGATCTCGGGCAGCTCGGCCTCCAGCAACCGGGACGTGCCTTTCGACAGCGATGGCAAGACACTCAACGTGGCCAACCCCAACGGTGTCGGTATCGCCAACACCGGCCTGGCGGTCGATGACCTGCTCCTCGCAGTGCCCCAGGATGTGGCCGCCGGCCCCGGCGACTGCCAGATCGTCCAGGTGGCGTCCGATTTCTCGGGGGGCAAGGCGGTTGCCGACGCCTCGTACGGGCTCAAGGTGATGCCGGCCGAGGGCGCGGTCACGGCGCCGGCGTCGTACACCAACATCAAGCTCAACATTGGCGCCGCGTCCTACGGAGCGCTGGTTTCAACCGCCGACAGCCCGTCGGCTTTCCACCTGGGCCGCGAGGCCGGGCCGACGTTTTCACTGATCTCGGTGAACGAGGGTGGCGAACTGGTCGAGTACGACCTGTTGCAACGCACCGGAATGATGCCCTTCGGCGAGAACGTCGTGCTCTTCAAGGTGCGCTACGGCGTGGATAACGGTGTGGGCGGCACGGCCAACGACAACGTGGTCGATGAATGGATTTCCCCCGGCGAGGCGGGCTGGACGCTGGCCGACCTGATGGACGGCAGAACCGCCACCGAGCAGAAGATCGATCAGATCAAGGCCGTGCGGATCGGCGTCGTGGTGCGCTCGCCCCAGCTCGTCATCACCGATGCCAAGCTCACCGAAATCGTGTTGTTCAGCGACCTGAGCGACGCCCGCAAGGTGACCCGCAAGCTCGAATCCGCCGAGCAGCGCTACGGCTATCAGGTGTACGACTGGGTCATTCCCCTGCGCAACATGAAGTCCACCCCGAAATCCTAGGTATCGTCATGGCTTCCAGTGTTCGCCCTCACTTTTCGTCACGTCCGAGCCGGTCGCGGGGGGCAGTGCTCGCGGTCGTGCTCGTCGTGCTGGTCGTGATGATGCTCGGCGGTGTCTCCACCCTCCGGTCGATCGACACCTCCTCGATCCTGTCGGGCAACCTCGCCTTCAAGCGCGATTCGGTCAATCGCACCACTGTCGGCATGAACGCCGCGTTCAAGGCGATGCAGTCGAAGGATTTCACCGACGGCCTGCTTGCCAACTGCGTGCCAACCTCGCCGGACTGCGCTGGGGTGGTGGCCAAGTGGGTGGCGATGAACTACTCGCCGCGCCTGCTCGAAACCGACGGCAACGGCATTCCGCTGGTCCTCAAGGACAAGACGACCTTCGACGCCAAGTTCTCGACGATCAAGCCCAACAAGGCCGATGGCACGCTGGAAGGCGGCAACGAAACCCGCTTCATCATCGAACGGATGTGTTCCGACTACGGCCCGTCCGACGAAAAGAAGTGCTCGGTTTCCGACCGCTACGAACGGGGTGGCTCCTATCGCCAGGACAAGCCCGGCTCCATCTCCCTTCCGCTCTACCGGATCACCATTCGTAGCGACGGTGTGCGCAACACGCAGACCTACGTCCAGGCTACGGTCACTACTCGCGTCAAGTAACCCAGAAACGTCGAGAAGGATGTTGCATATGAAGATATCGACTTTCGTCAGCCGATCCGGCCTGTCTCGCGTGCTCGCTGCCGCGGCGCTGGCCATCGGCATCGCGGGCCCGGCCGGTGCTGCCAAGACGCCGCTGGCTGATCAGCCGATCCTCGTTGCCGACGTGCCGGCCAACGTGCTGCTGACCATGTCGGTGGAGTTCCCGACCGCAATGAACCGCGCGTTCAAGGGTGGCTTTGACGGCACGGCCGCGGCGCCGTATCTGGGCTACTTCGATCCCTACAAGTGCTACGAATATGTGGGCGGTGCCGACGGTTACTTCCGGCCGATCAGCAAGGCGGGCTCCAACTACACCTGCTCGGGTGCGTGGAGCGGCCACTTCCTCAACTGGGCCACGATGCAGGGCGCGGACATCTTCCGGTGGGCGCTCACGGGCGGCAATCGCAGCACCGACACGCCGAAGTCTTTCACCGACGGCGGTGTCGCGCAGACCATCCTCGAGCGGGCCTACGCGGCGCGGCAGGGTGAGTTCATGTACCAGTTTCCCAACAAGAACATCTACGGGAAGGACATCCTCAACTACACCAATCCCGGTGATTACGGTGCCTCTTCCGGCGCGGTCACCTCGGGCAGCTCGCTCCTGATCGTCAATGGCGGGCAGGGTTTCCAGTTCGCGCTGAAGCTCGACAGTCGTGACAGCTACACCTTCCTCAACGTGAGGGTCGAGGTCTGCCGTGACCCGGACGGCACCGGCACGCTGCTCGAAGGCAACTGCAAGAAGTACGCAAACACCTCGGGCACCAAGAGCCTCTACAAGCCGGTCGGCCTGATCCAGCAGTACAAGGACAAGATGTACTTCGGGGCCTTCGGTTATCTGCTCCTCAACGACAACAACAACTGGGACGCCGACGGTGTCGCCAACATCTACAAGGATGGCGGTGTGCTGCGGGCGATGGTCCAGAGCGTCGATTCCGAGATCACCGAAACCGGCGCCTTCGTCACCGACCCCTACAACATGCTGGCGGCGCAGGGTGTGACTTACAGCGGCACGATCAACTACCTCAACAAGTTTGGCCAGAAATCCAAGTCGTACAAGATGTGGGATCCGGTGAGCGAGCTCTATGCCGAGGCGATCAAATATTTCAAGAACCTCAAGCCGACCAAGTCCTACGTGTCTGGCGTAAACGCCGCAAACCGCGATGACTTCCCGGTGTTCACCAGCTGGAACGATCCGGCCACCGACGCGAAGTACCCGAAGAAGGGCCCGCTCTCCTGCAAGAAGAACTACATCGTCGGCATCGGTGACACCAACAGCAACTTCGACTTCAACCTGTCCGGCTCGCCGCTGGGCTATCCGGCCGACGTCGATTCGAACATGGGTTCCCTCAAGACCGCCAAGGCCTGGACCGACGAAGTCGGCGCCCTGGAGGGCATCCCCGGTCTGAGCGCCAAGACGATCTACAACGGCAGCTACTACATCGCCGGTCTGGCCTACTACGCCCACTCCAACGACCTGCGCACCGACATCGAAGGCATCCAGACGGTGGACACCTACTGGATGGACGTGATGGAGGTGGGCTACGTTTCCAAGAACCAGTACTGGCTTGCCGCCAAGTACGGTGGTTACAAGAAGCCCAGCAAGGCAACCCCGCCGGGGCCCTTCGATTCGTCCAAGGACATCTGGGTGGACAAGACCACCTCGGGCGTGCCGATCCGCTCCCGCGATGGCGACCCGCTGCCCAACAACTACTTCACCGCCGACAGTCCGGATTCCATGGTGGCCGGCCTGCGCAGCGCGTTCCAGAGCATTGCCTCGGGTTCGGGGGCGGCAGCCGGTGCGGCGCTGTCGAGCTCCCAGGTCAATGCCTCCAGTGGTGGAGCCAACACCTATCAGGGCTCGTATGATGCGACGTCCTGGTCGGGCGACATCACGGCCTCCAAGGTCAACAAGCTTGCCTCCGACGATTCTCTGGACGTGACGACCCTGTGGCACGCCGCCGCCAAGGTCGACGCCCAGGGCAGCTCGGGCCGCAAGATCGTGACCCTCGCGCCGACTGACAAGACCCTGACCGATCCGACCCCGGCCGACCTCAAGGGCACCGCCTTCCGCTGGTCCAACCTGAGCCCGACCCAGCGTCTCAACCTGAGCAAGACGTCGTCGGCCCCCACCGGCGACCCGGCGGACGGCGAGCGCATCCTCAACTATCTGCGCGGCGACCGCACCTACGAATCCACTGCCGCGGTGAGCAACCTGTACCGCCAGCGCGCGTCGCTGCTGGGCGACATCGTCGATTCGAAGGTGGTCTACCTCGGCAAGCCGAGCGCCACCTACTCAGAGTCCTACAACCCGGGGTATACCCGCTTCAAGGCGGATAAGGCGGCACGGAACCCGCTGATCTTCGTGGGCGCCAACGACGGCATGCTGCACGCCTTCGATGCCTCCGAAGGGACGAAGGGCGGCCAGGAAGTCTTTGCGCTGGTGCCTTATTCGGTTTACGAGGGGCCGGATCTCAACCCGGAAGTCAGCGGCATCCAGGCTCTCGCCCGCAAGACCTACTCGCACCACTACTACATGAACGCCACGCCCGAGATCCGGGACGTGGACTTCGCCCGTACCGGCGCGCGTCTCGACTCCTTCGGCGTGGGTGCCGAAGCCGACTGGCGCACGATTCTGGTCGCGGGCCAGGGCAAGGGCGGCCGCAGCTTCGTTGCAGTGGACGTCACCGACATTTCCGATTCGCTCACCGAGGACGAGATCGCCGGCCGCGTGCTGTGGGAGTTCACCCATCCCGACATGGGTTTCAGCTTCGGTCGTCCGCTCATCGCCAAAACCCGCCGCTGGGGTTGGGTGGTGATCCTGACCGGTGGCTACAACAACATCGGCGGCACCAAGCCTGGGCAGGGCGCGCTGTTCATCCTCAACGCCAAGACCGGCGAGCTGCTGGGCTCTTCGCCGGTCTACACCGGCTCTGACTCCGGAAGCGCAAGCTCCCCGTCGGGCTTTGCACAGGTCGAGGGCTACACGCCGAGCTATCAGGATTACACCCTCGACTACGTCTATGGCGGCGATCTCAAGGGCAACCTGTGGCGCTTCGATTTCAGCAATCCGGCAGACGATCTCCCGCCGGTGACCAGGATTGCCGAGTTCTCCACCGGCGGCGTCGGGCAGCCGATCACCACCGCGCCGAAGATCGAATATTCGGCCGATGACTTGAAGCGTTACGTGTTTGTGGGTACCGGCCGGCTGCTTTCTTCTGAAGACCAGGGGAACACCCAGCAGCAATCCATGTATGCCGTGCGTGATGGCACCAAGACCCGCGCGTTCGGCAGCAAGCCCTACCAGGTGCCGTTCCCGTCCGGCGGCTTCTTCCCGGTGACGCGCAGCAATCTGGTGGAGGTCACGGACCTGATCGAAGGCGCCAAACTCGACAGTGCCAAGCCGATGGGCTGGCGCTATGACCTCACGGGCTCCAACGCCGGCGTTACCGAACGGGTAATCCTGAGCCTGCAGGCCAACGACGGCGTGGTGACTTGGGTGGGTTCGATCATGAACGACGACCCCTGCAATGCCAGCGGCAACGCCATCGTCTACGCTGTTCACTACGGTACCGGCCAGAGCGTGCTCTACAAGCTGGAGAGCGGCCTCTACAAGCAGGTCGAGATGACCGACCCCATCGTGGGCGGCCTTGCCGATACCACCCTGGTCCGCGTTGGATCGAGCATCCGCGTGCTCGGGACGGACGTGAAGGGCAAGTCGAGCATCTACGGCAACACGGTGTCCGAGTCCGGCGAACCCCGAGTCGTGAACTGGCGGATCATCCGCGAATAGCGTGCATCTGCGGGCTTGAAGCCCGATGCGCTGTCCCGTATAATCCGCGGCTCGCTGCTGCTGTAGCTCAGTCGGTAGAGCAACTGATTCGTAATCAGTAGGTCACCAGTTCGATTCCGGTCAGCAGCACCAACAGAAACAAGCACTTAGGCCAATCCTCCGGGGTTGGCCTTTTTGCTTTCCGGGGTGTTGCTCCCTCGTTGCTCCTTTCGCGGACGATCCCGACCAACTCCGGAAGACTGGAAGCCTCCCGTACGCTTCTATGCCGGTGACTGTGGAGCCCCGCTCCGGCGTGCCAGTTTCGATCTGGAGCACTACCTGGCGGGATTACATACCGCACGCACGTGCCTGCTTGCTTCTCGTGGCGCGTATCCGGCAGGTCGTGATTGCGTTGCTGGAGAACGCGCGCCGTTATGCAACGCCCGGGGTGTTGTGCGTTGAAGGCGAATGCGATGGCGAGGCGTTCACGCTCGGCATCGAGGACGAGGGGCCGGGGATACCCGAAGCGGTGGCGGCCCACATCTTCGAGGCCTTCGTCCGCGGTGACGACGCCCGAGCGCGTAATCGTAGTGGCAGCGGATTGGGTTTGGCCATCGTCCATGCCCACGGTGGAAGCGTCGGATGTGCCGCCGGCAGGCGCGGGGGCACCCGTTTCACGTTTTCGATCCCCTGTCATCCATAGTCGATGAACGGCCAGGGCTTCAGGTGTTCAGCAACGCCTCCAACTGGGTAAAGAAACGTTTGTCGCGTTCATACTGCCCGTCGGCCAGAAAGGCCTTCTGAGCCTCCAGCGAAGCCAGGTAGTCGCTGACGATCCGGCGATAGCTGTCCATGTTGTCTGGTGCGTACCGCGGTCCCTGGCTCTGGCCGTCGATCTGCATGCCGTAGATGGCGCCGTGCATCATCAGGCCGTAGGTCATCATGCTGCCTTCGTCCATGCCTGCCGTGGCCTGGAACCACGCTTCGCGGAATTCGGCGGGGGCGTCCCGGGGTGGGAAATGAGCGGTGCGCGCGGCGCCTACTTCGTCGATTCCGTCGTGGTTCAGATCAACGCTATAGCCCTCCGGCAGGAGCAGGTTGGCCGCGCCTTCTTCACTGAGCGCGGCGGTATCGATGGGGTCTGCGAGGCCATGATTCTGGCGCACCGCGTCCAGCTCAAGGGCTGACAGCGTCGCCAGAAACTGGCGGGCATCACCCAGGTCGCCTGCGTCGTAAGCCTTGTTCAGGATCGCCGCGTAAGCAGCCTGGCTTGCGTCACTGACGCCACGCAGCGCCGACAGCTCCGTATGCGTCGTGCCGAGCAGGCGCTCGAGTGTGCGCACCTCCGCGCTCACCTGCCCATCGCTGCCCGCCGCCATCCGGGCCTGGAAGGCTGCCCGATAGGTCTCCTGGAAGCTGCTGTCCGGGGCCTCGCGGTAACTGCGGCGCTGGCTTGCCGTCATCGGCGTGCCGACTTCTCGAATGGTCATCGCTTGCCTCCTTTGCGGCAAGAATTGCCGCTGGGTTGGGGTTGGGGGATTACCCGTGGCAAGCAGCAGAAAGTGTGCCCGAGCTCATGTCGTGCGAATGCTGGCGACGCTAACCGGGCAGTGCGGCCGACCTGGAGCCACACGTCGCCCATCCTGAGTCTGCGAACGGGGTGGGCTGAGGGAATCGGGCTGAAATGCGCGATGGCTCGCGCCAGCATGTGCTGACACTCGACGCGCGTGGGCTGCGGGTCTCTCCATCGACAGGTGATGTCGACGCGCACCTTAGGCCCCCGCCCCGCTCGGGTGCGGGTGATCCGACGAGGGGCGGGGCCCGGCTGGCTGGTTCAGCGTTCGTGGAGCCAGCGCTCGGCCTGAGGTGCGCTGTCGCGGGGAATCTGCAGGCCGAGGGTGGACAAGCGGGCGAGCCGCGACGCGCGGGTGGTTTCCGTGATCCAGCGGAGCACGTGGCACAGCCAGGCGGGCAGGCCATCGATTTCATGCATGAGGGCGCTCCGGTTCAAGTGGCGAAGCGCTGCAGTATTCACGCGCCGGGCTTCAGTTTGATGACGTCATGCTGGATGGAAGCGGTTTTCTGCTTCCGGTGACGCGGAAGGCCTGCGTCCGCAGGGATTGGGACTGGGCCAGGTTGCGCTGGGATTGCTGCTGGCCGAAGGCGTCGCGCTCGCTCACCGGGCGTCGGCTGGCCTCGATGGAGCGGATGCAGCGCCAGCGGGCACGGCCCCCGCTGACGATCTTCTGCATCGCTTCCGGTGGATGGTAGGTCATGCAGTGGTAGCAATAGACGCTGTTCATCGCTGGGGCTCCTCCGGGTTTCGACGGTGATTCGGGCTTGGGCGGATGCTCAGGACACGGCTTCCGGGCGCTCCGTGGGCGGGACGACCCGGCGGTGGGCCGGATGGCGCGCCAGGGTCTTGCGGTAGAAGTCGGCCAGGCGACCGGCCATCGCGGTGTCGGACCATCCTGCAGCCGTGATCGGTGCCTGCTCGGCCAGCGCCAGGCAGGCGGGCGGATCGGCCAGCAGGGTGCCGACGATCCTGCCGAAGGCGCCGGGCTCATCGGGTGCGGCGATGCAGCCCGGCGCATCGGCCAGGATGTCGGCGGTGCCCATTGCTGCCAGCGCCACCACCGGCGTGCCGGCGGCCATGGCTTCGATCAGCACCAGACCCTGGGTTTCGGTGCGGGACGCGAAGACGAACAGGGTGGCGGCGGCGTAGCAGTCGGGCAGGTCGCGCTCGCGGTCGAGGTAGCCGAGGAAGCGTACCGAGGCCTCCAGCCCGAGCCGCGCGGCCTGCCGCCGCAGGTCGTCCATCGCCGGGCCCTCGCCGGTGATGAGGAGGAGGGCGTCGGGGCTGTGGCGGATCGCCTCGGCAAAGGCGTCGATCAGGAAGCCGATGTTCTTCTCGTGGGCGACGCGGCCCACGTAGAGCGCCAGCGGGCGGTCGGCGCTGATGCCGTGGCGCTGGCGGAAGGCGCTGCCGTCGCCGGTCGAGAAACGCGCCAGGGGGATGCCGGTGGGGAGGATCTCCATCGGCGTCGTCACGCCGTAGCCGCCAAGCCGACCGGCCATGGCCGACGAGGGCACGACCACCGCATCCACCCCGTTGCACTGCCGCCGCGAGAAGCGCCGGGCCAGCCCGCGCAGCCAGCTGGCGGGGAGGAAGGGCACGTAGTGCTGGAGGTATTCCTCGAACAGCGTGTGGTAGGTGACGACCACCGGCATGCCCAGGTGGCGTGCGGCGGCCACGCCGGCGTAGTGGGCGATGAAGGGCGTCTGGATGTGGATCAGGTCGCAGTCGGCGGCGGCTTCCAGCACTCGGCGGTGCATGCCGTGCCAGGACACCAGGCGGTCTTCCGGGTCGTTGGGCAGGCGCCGGCCGGGCACGCGGATGATGCCCAGCTCGTCGGGCTCGTCGTCGTAGCGGGGCACCACCAGGCGCACCTCGACACCTTCGCCGGCCAGCGCCCGGCGGAAGGTTTCCATCGAGGTGGACACGCCGTTGATGCGCGGGAAATACACGTCCGAAACCATCAGCACACGCATCATCGGGAGGCTTTCATGGCAACGCCGGCAGCTTCGGCGGCGGGGGATGGGATGGCCTGGGGTGTGTCGTCGTCGGCCGCCGCGGGCAGCGCGAGGGGGCGGCCAGCGCCCCACACCACCAGCTCCAGCCGGCCGTCGAAGTGCTCGACGATGGCGGTGCACGAATCCACCCAGTCGCCGCAGTTCACGTACAGCAGGCCGCCGACTTCCTTGATCGTGGCCCAGTGGATGTGGCCGCACACCACACCATCGAGGCCGCGCTCGCGGGCGTGGTGGATGGCCGAATCCTCGAAATCGAAGATGAAGTTCAGGGCCGTCTTGATGCGTCGCTTGGCGTAGCCGGCCAGCGACCAGTAGCCCGAACAGCCGAGCTTGCGGCGCACCCACGACAGCCACAGGTTGAGGCGCACCAGCTGGTTGTAGGCCACGTCGCCGAGCACCGCCACCCAGCGGTGGTGGCGCGTCACCTGGTCGAAGATGTCGCCGTGGATCAGCAGCAGGCGCTTGCCGTCGGCGGTCTCGTGGATCGCCTCGGAGAGCACCTCGACGCCGCCGAAGGCATTGCCCACGTAGTCGCGCAGCACCTCGTCGTGGTTGCCGGGGATGAACACGATGCGCTCCCCGTGGCGGGCCCGGCGCAGGAGCTTCTGGACGACGGTGTTGTGGCTGGGCAGCCAGCAGATGCTGCGGTGCATGGCCCAGAAGTCGACGATGTCGCCGATGAGGTAGGTCTGCTCGGCCTGGTAGTCGCGCAGGAATTCCAGCAGGTGTTCCGCCTGGCAGGCCCGCGTGCCGAGGTGGATGTCGGAGAGGAAGAGGGTGCGCACTTGCTGCATGCCCGCAACCGTAGCGGCGCAAGATGAACGCGCCGTGATGGATATGTTGAGCTTTGATGGCTGTGGTGGCTGTCACGCGGGCGTTACAGGCAGCCCTTAAGCTGGCTGCCGGGCCCGGCCAACACCAAAGGAAGACATGTCCGCCAACAACATCGAGGAGCTGCTCAGGAAACACCGGCTGGTGGAGGACGTGGTGCATAACCAGAACATGCCCCGCCGCCAGTTGGTGGAGGTGATGGTCCATCGCAAGCACCTGGCCGAGATCCAGACCCTGCTGGCGCGCTTGCCGGCGGGCGAGATCGGGCGGCTGTTCGATGCGCTGGCGCCGGACGATGCAGAGCTGCTGTGGAAGCAGCTCGCCGCGAACCGCCGGCAGGAGGTGCTGTGGGAGGTGGCCGAACCGCTGCGGGCCCGGCTGGCCGGCAGCCCCGAGGCGGCGGTGTCGGATAGCCAGCTCAACGCCTTCGAGCTGGTGGAGGGCCGCCTGCGCCAGCGGCCGATCACCGGCCGGCAGGACATGGACGGGATTGCGCCCATGTGGGTGGATCTGGTCAATCCGACGCCGGCCGAGCGCGCCTACGTGGGCGAGCGCTTTGGGGTGCGCTTGCCCGATCCGGGCGAGGCGACCGACCTGGAGGTGAGCTCACGCTTCCAGGTGGAGGAGGATGGCGACATCCACCTGCATTCCAATTTCCTGCTCGACCGGGACGGCGACGCGCGCAGCGTGCCGGTGGTCTTCATCCTCCACGCCGGCGTGCTGTTCACGGTGCGCAACGAGGAACTGCCGGTCTTCCGCCTGCAGCGCCGGCGCACCCACGCCCAGCCGGGCTACGTGACGGACTGTCTCGATCTGCTGATCGACCTCTACGGCGCCGACGTGGAGTACTGCGCCGACGCGCTGGAAAACATCTACGCCAAGCTCGGCCAGGTGGGCCGGCAGGTGCTGGGCGCGACCATGAGCGACGGCGAGGCGGCAGCGACTCTGGCGGTGATCGCCGAGGAGGAGGACATCAACGGGCGCATCCGCAGCAACATCCTCGACACCCAGCGGGCGCTGTCCTTCCTGATGCGCGGCAGGGTGCTGTCGGCCGGCCAGCAGGACGACACCCGGCAGATATTGCGGGACATCGAATCCCTCAACAGCCACACGGCCTTCCTGTTCGACAAGATCAACTTCCTGATGGATGCGACGATCGGCTTCATCAACATCAACCAGAACCAGCGGGTGTCCCAGCTGACGGTGCTGGGCATGGTGTTCATGCCGATCAACATCCTGGCGGGGATAGGCGGGATGTCGGAGTTCTCGATGATGACCGAGGGCATCCCGTGGCCGATCGCCTACGGGGGGTTCGTGATGGGGGCGGGGCTGATCGGCTGGGGTACCTACCGGCTCCTTCAGTACCTCGAGGTGCGGAAGGCCAAGGACGCCGGGCGCAAGGCGTAAGGACGCGCTCGCCGCCGGATTGTGCCGGTGGCAATGCCTTTGATGCGAAGGGGGATTTGCGGCGGATGCCGCCCGGCGGAGGGCCGGGCGGGAGGGTGAGGCTTAGTGCTTGCGGCCCAGGCCGCCGAGGAGGAAGGCGATCGGCCGCTGGGGCTTCTGGCCGCTGCGCAGCTCGGCGATGGCGGAATCGCCTTCGGCGCTGCCGGCTTCACCGGCGGGGTTGCGCTGCTCGTAGGGCTTGCTGAAGTCGAAGCCGTCCGGGGCGATGTGCGAGGGCTGGCGCGAACGCGGGCTGCGCTCACGGGGCTCGCGGGTTTCACGGGCCTCTCGCGGCTCGCGTTCGGAGCGCTTGCGGCGGTCGCTGCTGCCTTCGGCGGTTCGGGGCGCGGCGGACGACGACGGGGCGCTACTGCTGCTGCCGCTGCTGCGACGGCGCTTGGCGCCGTCTGCGTCGAAGAAGTCGGGCTCGGGATCGTAGCCGGGGACGACTTCCTGGCGGATCTCGAGTTTGATGAGCTTCTGGATGTCGGCGAGGCGGTGGCGCTCTTCGGAGCTCACCAGCGACACGGCCTTGCCCTTCTTGCCGGCCCGGCCGGTGCGGCCGATGCGGTGGACGTAGTCTTCGGCGGTGTGGGGTAGTTCGAAGTTGATGACCGAAGGCAGGTCTTCGATGTCGAGGCCGCGGGCGGCCACGTCGGTGGCCACCAGCACGCGGACCTTGCCGCTCTTGAAGTTCTCGAGGGTTTCGGTGCGGGCCAGCTGGCTCTTGTCGCCGTGGATCGAATCGGCCGAGATGCCGTGGCGCTCGAGGAAGTGGGCGAGGCGGCTGCAGGCAAACTTGGTATCGACGAAGACCAGCACCTGGTTGGTTTCGTCCTCGTGGCGGACGATGTGGGCCAGCAGGTTGCGCTTGAGGCCGCTTGAGACCGGGTGCACCACGTGGTCGATGGTCTCGCTGACCATGTTGCGGCGGGCGACTTCGATGAGCTGCGGGTTCTTCAGCATCTGGTCGGCGAGCTTCTTGATCTCGTCCGAGAAGGTGGCGGAGAACAGCAGGCTCTGGCGGTTGGCCGGCAGCAGCGCGAGGATTCGGCGGATGTCCGGGATGAAGCCCATGTCGAGCATGCGGTCGGCTTCGTCGAGGATCAGGAACTCGACCTGCCCGAGGGCGATGGTCTTCTGTTGCACGTGGTCGAGCAGGCGGCCGGGGGTGGCCACCACGATCTCGATGCCGCGGCGCAGCTCCTGGATCTGGGGGTTCATGTCCACGCCACCGTAGATGCAGGTGCTGCGCAGGGGGACATGCTTGGAATACATCTTGACCGACTCGTAGACCTGCATTGCCAGTTCGCGCGTCGGGGCCAGGATCAGGGCGCGCACCGGATGCCGGGCGGGGCTGGTCGAGGTGCTGGCGTGGCGGGCGAGACGGTTGAGCAGCGGCAGGGTGAAACCTGCGGTCTTGCCGGTGCCCGTCTGGGCGCCGCCCATGACGTCGTGGCCGGCGAGGACGACCGGGATCGCCTGACGCTGGATGGGCGTCGGCGTGGTGTAGCCGGCATCGGTGACGGCTTGCAGGATTTCGGGAATGAGGCCGAGTTCGGAGAACGACATGGGTGTGGTCACGTTGTGGGTGCCGCCACTTTACTGCGGTGCACCATAAAAACAGTCAGACATTATACATCGCGCACGCCCTAGCGCCGCGTGAGATAGCACGTGACCTCTTCGCGATCATGATAAAGGTGCTTGATTCGCAAAATATATTTGATCCCGGCGGCGGACAGGCGGGCGTCGATCAGGGCACGGCAGCGTTCCACTTCGTCGTGGCGGCGCTTCATGGGTAGCTTGAGGTTGAAGATGCTGCGCCGGCAACGCCCGGTGGCGAACCAGTCGGCGATCAGCGGGGCGATCCGCGAGGGCTGCTCGACCATGTCGCAGACCAGCCAGTCCACGGCCTTCTTGGGCTTCCAGGTGAAGCCGTCGGCGCGCAGGTGTTCGATCAGGCCAGTGGCGATGGCCGACGGGGCGAGCGGGCCGTTGTCGATGGCGGTGACGCGGATGCCGCGGCTGGCGAGCTGCCAGCTCCAGCCGCCGGGGGCGGCGCCCAGGTCGACGGCGGTGAGGCCCGGGCGCAGGGTGGATTTCTGCTCGTCGACGGTGAGCAGCGTAAGGAAGGCTTCGGCCAGCTTGAGGGTCGAGCGGCTCGGCGCTTCCTTGGGCATGCGCAGGCGCGGGATGCCCATCGGCCAGGCGGAGCCCTCGCTGGCGAGGCTGACGCCCAGCCACGCCCGTTTCGGGCCTTCGAAGAAAACGTGCAGACGCGGCAGGTGGGGCGAATCCGGGCGCAGCAGGCCGTCCTTGGCGAGGGCGTCTTCGAGCAGCGGGCCGAAGCGGCGCAGGAAGCCGGACTGCTCCTTGCCGTCGTTGGTGTCCGGGGTTTCGGGCAGCAGGGCCGAGAAGCGCTCGCCGGTGGCGGCGATGGCCTCGCGCAGCGGGGTGAGTCGGTCGCGGTCGGGCAGGTCGTCAAGCACCGCGAGCACCTGGAAAGCCTGGCGGCTGAAGATCAGCCGGGCTAGATCGAGGCGGCGGCGGATGACGTCGTGGGCTTCGGGCGCGGTCAGCTCGAAGATCACGAAGCCGCTGTTCGGCTGGGTGTCGGTTTCGCCGGTGAAGCGCGCGGCGCGGGCGGCGGCCGTGAGTTCGGCGCTGGCGTCGGCTTCGAAGCCGGGGCGGCATTGCACCAGAATGCCGAGGGCGGCGCAGGGCGAGGGGGCGGACGTCATGGATTTGTAACCGGGGCGGAGGGCGGCGGTGTCGGGTGTAATATCAGGGGTGGGCGATCCGGAACATGCAGACCCACCCGGCATCCGGACTGTTCGTGCGCCGGACGGCGCTTCGCCCGGATGATAACCGATCATCGCGTACCCTCCTGTACGCCCCGGCTTCGCCGCCGTCTTTCTGGAGATTTGTCTGATGGAGTACCGCAAGCTTGGCGCCAGCGATCTGCTGGTGTCTTCCGTGTGCCTGGGCACGATGACCTTCGGGCAGCAGAATTCCGAAGCCGAGGCCCATGCCCAGCTCGACGCCGCCTTTGCTGCCGGCGTCAATTTCATCGATACCGCCGAGATGTATCCGGTGCCGCCGAAGGCCGAGACCAGCGGCGCGACCGAGAAGATCGTCGGCTCGTGGCTGAAGGGCCGCGCCCGCGACCAGGTGGTGGTGGCGACCAAGTTCACCTCGGCCGGCCGTTCCCTCGGGTGGATCCGGGGCGGCCCGCTTTCAAACGGGCGCGAAACCATCCGTGACGCAGTGGACGGTAGCCTGCGCCGCCTGGGCACCGATTACATCGACCTCTACCAGATCCACTGGCCCGACCGTAACCAGCCGATGTTTGGCCAGTGGCGCTTCGACCAGAACGCCGAGCGCGCGTCCACGCCGATCCGCGAGCAGATGGCGACCCTCGGCGAGCTGGTGAAGGAGGGCAAGATCCGTCACGTGGGGCTCTCCAACGAGCACCCGTGGGGGGTGATGGAGTTCCTCCGCGCCGCCGACGAGCAGGGCCTGGCCCGCGTGGTGTCGGTGCAGAACGCCTACAACCTCATGAACCGGGTCTTCGAGCAGACCCTGGCGGAAGTGTGCTTTCGCGAGAACGTGAGCCTGCTGCCGTATTCGGTGCTGGCCTTCGGGTTGCTGTCGGGCAAATATCTCGACAACCCGCCGTCCGATGGCCGGATGACGCTCTTCCCGGGCTTCGGCCAGCGCTACGACAAACCCGGCGTGGCGCCGGCGGTAGCCGCCTACGCCGCGCTGGCTCATCGATACGGGATGACGCCCGCCGAACTGGCGGTGGCCTTCGTGGCGAGCCGGCCGTTTGTCGGCAGCACCATCGTCGGCGCGACCACGCTTGCCCAGCTGGAGGTCAACCTGAAAGCCTGCGCCCGCAAGCTTGATCCCGAGGTCGTTGCCGAAATTGATGCCCTGCATCTCAAGTTTACGAATCCGGCACCGTAAATGCCGGGTCGCCCGCGTGTGTGTGTGGGCACCCATTTTGGGGAGGGTGTGTTGAAGGAGATTGTGGCGGCTCAGGACGTGCGAATCGGCATGTTCGTTTCCGAGCTGGATCGTCCGTGGCTGGAGTCGCCGTTCCTGCTCCAGGGCTTCCTGGTCGAGGATCAGGCGACGCTGGACCAGTTGCGCAGTGTCTGCCGCTTTGTCTATGTGGATCGGGCCCGGTCGGCCGGCGATGCCTGGCGCGCGCCTGCGCCCGAGGCGGATGCCGATACGCCCGAGCGCAATCCCTCGCTGGCCTCCTTTCAGGTGCCGTCGGAAGTGCGTCGCAGACCGACCGACTTCTTCGCGTTGCTGCGCTCCCTGCGGGGCGCGAACCGTGAGCAGGCGGCCGACGAAGGCAGCACCTCGTCGGCGCCCTGGTGTCACATCTATCCCGATGCCCCGTCGGCGCGCCCCCAGGGCGTGGCCGAATCCCGATCCGACGACTACCTCGCCGGCGCTTCCGGGCGGCCGCTCATCACCGGCTCCAGCGCGCCGGCCCGGCGTGGCAGCGCCCGCCTGACGGTCGAGGACGATGGCCGCAGCCTGGGCGCCAGCGGTGTCGGCATGATTCACGCCGAGCCCACCGTGCCGGTCGAAGAGGAAATCGTGGCCGCCTTGCCGCTGGTCGACGAGGCCCACATGCTGCTGGAGCAGGTGGCCCAGGATGTGCAGCGCAGCCTCAATCCGGATCTCGAACGGCTGCGTGGCGTGGTTTCCGAGCTGGTGCTGAGCGTCGCCCGCAACCCGGACGCGCTGGTGTGGCTGTCGCGGCTCCGCCAGACCGACCAGTACAGCTACGACCATTCCCTCGATGTGTCGGCCCACGTGATGATCTTCGGCCGCTACCTGGGGCTGGGCGACGAATCCATCGCCGCCCTCGGCATGGCCGGCATGCTCCAGGACGTGGGCAAGCTGCGCCTGCCGGTGCGCCTGCTGCAGAAATCCGGGCCGGTGTCGCCGCGGGAATACGAGATCTTCAAGACCCACGTGGAGTATTCGCTGCAGGTTCTGGCGGATTCGCCCCACGCCACGCCCCAGGTGCTCGAGATCGTCGCCCGCCACCACGAGCGCTGCGACGGCAGCGGTTATCCCCATGGCCTGCAGGGCAACGAGGTCGGGCTGATGGGCGAGATCGCCGGCATCTGCGACATCTACTGCGCGATGACCCGGGAGCGGCCCTATGGCGAGGCGGCGAGCTCCCAGTCGGCCCTCGACGCGGTGCGTGCCCAGCGGGGCACGTGCTTTTCCGAGAGCACCGTGGATCAGTTTGTCCAGTGCATCGGCCTTTATCCGGTGGGCACGCTGGTCGAACTCAACTCCGGCGAGGTGGCGGTGGTGGTCGCCCAGAACCGCATCAGGCGCCTAAAGCCGCGGGTGATGATCCTGCTCGGGCCCGACAAGAAACCCAACCCTTATCCCCACACCCTCGACCTGCTCTACGATCTGCCTTCCGCAACCGGCGAGCCCTACGCCATCATCCGGGCCCTGCCGCCCGGCGCCTATGGCGTCGAGCCTTCCGAGTTCTACCTGGCGTAGCACGCATGGTTTCGCCCTTTGACCGCCATTACAGCTACGTCGTCGATGATGACGTGCTGAAGCGTCTGCTCCTCCGCTACGGCCTCGGCCAGGGCGAGCAGGCGGCGGTCCGGGCCTTCGGGCGCATCGTCGACGCGTCGGACATGGCCCAGGCGCTGCTGGAGCGGCTCCATCTGGCCGATGCGGGTATTTCCGACGGCACGGTCGAGCCGGCGCTGCGGGATTTCTGCAAGGATCTGGCGCGCATCTCCGAGTGGGATTTCACGCCGGGCTGGCCGGCGGGCCTCGCCGCCCGCTGGGCCGAGTGCTACCTGGCGGGCGCGGTGGCGGAGTTCCCGTTCGTCGCCATCGAGGCACTCATCGCCCTATGCCAGCAGCGCCTGTTTGGCGAGCGGGCGATGGTTTATCGGCTGGAGCTCGACATCCTCAACGCGCTGGTGCGCCTCGGCTGGTGTCTGGGCGGCCTGCTGTCCGACGTGGCCATCGAGCACGAGCAGTCCTTCCGCCTGTCGGCCGAAGATGGCGACCCGGTGCTGGGGATTCCCAACCGTCGGCGCTTCCTGATGCTGCTCTCCGACCGCCTCGACAGGATCGGCGCCGGCCGGCAGCTCGGGCTGGTGATCGTGCAGGTGGAGTGGGGCCGTTCGGCCGACGTGCTGGCCCTCGACGAGCGCGACCAGCTGCGCCTCGCCCTGTCGGAGGTGATGCGCTCGATGCTGCGCCCCAGCGACATCCTGTGCGCCCTGGGCGATGACGCCTGGGCGGCGATTCTGCCCGATCTGCATCACCCCGCCCAGGTTTCGCTGGCCGGCCACAAGCTGGTGGACGCCTGCGAGGTGCTGCGCTCCAATAACTTCCCGGCCCTGCGCGGGCGCTTTTATTCCGGCGGCGCCTGGGCACCCGAACACGCTGGCGACCCCCTCGGCCTCGAGCAGGCTGCCCGCGCCGCGCTGGTGGTCGCCCGTTCCACCGGCCAGCCCTTCGACGTCTACGGTGGCGAAGTGGTGGTGCGCGCCGAGGACGACGCCAATTTCGAGATGGAAGTCGCCCGGGCCCTCGAAGCCCAGCATTTCCAGCTCTACCTGCAACCCCAGGTCGAACTTCCGTCCCGCCGGGTGGTGGGGGCCGAGGCGCTGCTGCGCTGGGCCCGGGCCGACGGACGCGACGTGCCGCCACCCGAGATCCTGCGGGTGGTCGAGCGCATCGGCCTGATGCCGGTGCTGTCCCGCTGGGCGATCCAGCAGGCGGCGCAGATCCTCGCCGCGCTGGCTACCGCCGGCTGTGGCGTGCGGGTGTCGGTGAACATCGTGGCCGAAGATCTGCGGGATTCCGAACTCCCGATCTTCATCCGCCAGACCTGCGACACCTGGCGCGTGGCCCCGTCACGGCTGTGCTTCGAGATCACCGAAGGCGGGCTGGTGTCGGGCGAGGGCATGTCGGTGCGCACCCTCGAGGCCCTGCGCCAGGGCGGTGGCCGGTTGGCACTGGATGATTTCGGCACCGGCTACTCGTCGATGGACTACCTGCGGCGCCTGCCGGTGAGCGAGGTCAAGCTCGACAAATCCTTCGTCGAGCGCATCACCGCGTCTGACAACGACCGGGCGATCGTCGAGCTGATGGTGCGCATCGCCCACACCTTCGGGCTGGAGGTGGTGGCCGAAGGCGTCGAGACGGCCGAGACCGAGGCGGTGCTGCTGGAGATGGGCTGCAACTGCGCCCAGGGCTACCACTACGCGCCGGCGATGTCGGTGGATGATTTCGTGATGTGGTGGAAGACGTCCGGGGAGGGCGTCGCTCACTCCGCCTGACGGCGGCGTTTGCGGGGCGTTTCCGGCTCGGCGGCCGGCGCTTCATCGGCCTTGGCGTGGCCCCCGTCGGCGGATTCGCCCTCAGCGCCGGATTTCTTTTCCCCTTCGTCGCCCCCTTCGCCCTTGGCGTGCTTTGCCTTGGCCGGCTTGGCGGCGCCCGGCGGCGGAGGCGGGGGAAGCTGCGGCGCGACCTCGGCGATCTTGTTCTCGGCCATGTAGTCGTTCATTTCCTTCCAGCCGGCAAAAACTGCCGCCCGCTGGGCGGTGGGGTTGAGGGTGAAGCAATCCTCGATGGCGCGCCCCGCATGCCGGCAGGCGCTGCCCACGGCCTTGCCATCCGCCTCCGACTGGGCCTCGGTCTTGGCCGGATCGGGTATGCCGAGGCGATCGCAGCCGGCTAGGGCGGCGGTGGCGATCACGAGTCCGAAAACAAGGGGCAGGGTGGGTCGGGTCATGGCGGGAGGGGCGATCAATGGGCGCTGCAAGGTCAACGGCGCCCTGGGGGCGGACTTGAACATTCGCTTTCAAACTGCCATCGAGATGCCCGGGACGGGCTTTATAATCCGCGGTTGTTCCGATCTATCCCCTGACACGACTCCCATGATCAAATTCAGCCGTACCGCCCTGTGCGCAGCCATCGCCGGTCTGTGCGTCAATGCCGCCGTCGCCGCCCCCAAGAAGCCTGCCGCCAAGGCCGAGGCGCCCAAGGCCGCGGCCGTTGCCGACGTCGCGGCAACCGAGATCGAGCTGGTTCATAGCCTCGGCGCCGACAAGGGCGCGCAGCTCCAGAAGCTGGTCGACCGCTACAACGCCAGCAACCCGACTGGCCCGAAGATCGTCATCCACGACCGCGCCTGGAACGCCGGCGCCACGCCGCACCTGATGATCCTCGGCGAGCGCGATCTGCCTGCCTTCCTGTCTGGCCCGCAGCGCTATCGTCCGCTCCATCAGGTCATGAAGGAAGCCGGCGTGGCGATGGAAACCCTGCGCGCCCCGGCGATGATGACCCCGACCCCGTTCGACGCCCAGAAGCGTCTGATCGCGCTGCCGGTGGGTCTGTCCACTCCGGTCATGTACTACAACAAGGACGCCTTCAAGGCTGCCGGCCTCGATCCGGAAGTCCCGCCCAAGACCTGGCAGGAACTCCAGGCCGCCCTCGGCAAGGTCGTGGCCAACGGCCAGGCCTGCCCCTACACCACCACCCAGCCGGCCTGGATCCTCGTCGAGAACATGAGCGCTTGGCACAACGAGCCGGTCGTCACTGAAGGCAAGAAGACCTCCCTCGCCATCAACGGCATGCTCGAAGTCAAGCACGTGGCGATGCTCTCGTCCTGGTACAAGGCCCGCTACCTGCAGCTCTTCGGTCGTGACGAAGAGGCCATCGAGCACTTCTCGAACGGCGAGTGCGCAGTGCTGACCGCCGCGTCCGGCGTGTGGCCGACCCTGCAGCGTCAGGCCAGCTTCAAGGTCGGCGTCGCCACGCTGCCCTACCACGAGGAATACTACGGCGCGCCCCAGAACACCCTCGCCGATGGCCCCGCCATGTGGGTTGCCGCCGGCAAGAAGCCCGCCGAGTACAAGGCTGTCGCCCGCTTCGTCAATTTCTGGCTGACCGGTGAAAGCCAGGTCGAATGGCAGCGCAACGCCGGTTACCTGCCCCTCAACCGCGCGGGCCTGCTGGCTTCCGAGAGCCGCCTGCTTGCAGCCGATCTGGTCAACATCCACGTTGGCGTGAAGCAGCTCACCAACAAGCCGGTGACGGCCGCCTCCAAGGCCAGCGCCTACCCGCAGCGCGCCGCGGTGCGCCGCATCATCGAAGAAGAACTGGAATCCGTGTGGGAGGACCGCAAGCCTTCCAAGCTCGCCCTCGACACCGCGGTGGCCCGTTCGCGCACCATCGACTGAGCGTTTGTCCGGCATGTCCGACTGGGGTTGGCCCGGCCTGATCGCCCACCGCTGCGGCGGGGCGCTCGCGCCGGAAAACACCCTGGCCGGGCTTGGCATCGCCGCCCGGCTGGGCTGCGTCGCGGTCGAGTTCGACGCGATGCTCTCGGCGGACGGGGTGCCGCTCCTGATCCACGACGAAACCCTCGACCGCACCGCCGGCGTGCCGGGCTGCGTGGCCGCAATGCCCGCTGCCGCGCTGCTCGCCACCGATGTGGGCGGCGTGTTTCATCCGGCGTTTCGCGGCGAGACCATTCCCCGCCTGATCGACGCCCTGGCACGCTGCCGGGCGCTGGGGCTCGCGGCCAACCTCGAGATCAAGCCCGCGACCGGCGTCGAGATCGAGACGGGTAGGGTGGTGGGTGAGCTACTGGCGTCGATGGCGCCGACGCAGCGCCCCGTGGTGCTGCTCTCGTCCTTCTCGGCGGATGCGCTACGGATCGCGGCCGGCTGCGTGCCCGACATTTCCCGTGCCTTCCTCGTCGAAGCCTTCGACGACACGGCCATCGACACCGCGCTGGCCCTTGGCTGCCAGTCGCTCAACCTCTCCCGGCAAGGGCTTTCGGCCGCGCATGTGGCGGCCGTGAAGAAGGCCGGTCTGCGCTGTCTTGTGTACACCGTCAATCAGCCAGACGAAGCCCGCCGGCTCGCCGCGTGGGGCGTGGATGGCGTGTTTTCCGACCGCCCCGATCTGTTGCTTCCGGTTTCAGCCTGCCAGAATCCGGCCTGATCGGCCTTGATCCGGTTGGCTTGACTCGATGGCAGCATCGCCCCTAACATCGCGTTTTTCCTATTCCGGGCAGTGCCTTGTCTCTCTCGCAGCTCTACGCGCCGATCGCCGAAGACATGAAGGCGCTCGATGCCGTCATCCGGGATCGTCTCTACTCCGACGTCGTTCTCATCCGCCAGGTCGCCGAGTACATCATCGGCAGCGGAGGCAAGCGCCTGCGTCCGGCCATGGTGTTGTTCACCGCTGGCGCCGCCGGATATCAGGGTAGCAACCACCGCGAGCTCGCGGCGGTTGTCGAGTTCATCCACACCGCCACGCTGCTCCACGACGACGTGGTCGATGAATCCGACCTGCGCCGTGGCAACAAGACGGCCAATGCCATGTTCGGCAACGCCGCCTCGGTGCTGGTGGGCGATTTCCTGTATTCCCGTGCCTTCCAGATGATGGTCGGCGTCCAGAACATGCGCGTGATGCAGGTTCTGGCCGACGCCACCAACGTGATCGCCGAAGGCGAAGTGCTGCAGCTGCTCAACTGCCACAACGCCGATGTCGAGGTAGAAGACTACCTGCGCGTGATCCGCTACAAGACCGCCAAGCTCTTTGAAGCCGCCGCGCGTCTCGGGGCGATCCTCGGCGGCCTGTCCGCCGAGAAGGAAGAGCAGGTTGCGGCCTTCGGAATGCACATCGGCACGGCGTTCCAGTTGATCGACGACGTGCTCGATTACTCCGGCGACGAGGCTGACACCGGCAAGCACATCGGCGACGACCTCGCTGAAGGCAAGCCCACGCTGCCGCTCATCCACGTGATGAAGCACGGCAGCCCGGAACACGCGGCCTGTGTGCGCAGCGCCATCGAAAACGGTGGCCGTGACGATTTCGCCGCGGTGCTCACCGCCATCCGTGCAAGCGGTGCGATCGAAGCGACCCGCAAGGTGGCCGAAGCCGAAGCCCAGCTGGCCCTGGATGCCCTTGAAGCGCTGCCCCCTTCCGTTTTCAAGGACTCCTTGGTAGAATTGTCAAAGTTCGCAGTCGCACGGAAATATTGATGTTCGGCAGCTGTACGCCGGATTTCGATGTCAAGTGTGGCTGTTTTGTTTTAGCGCTGGTGATTGTTGCCAGTGTGAGCAGTAAAAGCGTCGGGGAATAGCTCAGCCTGGTAGAGCACTGCGTTCGGGACGCAGGGGCCGGAGGTTCGAATCCTCTTTCCCCGACCACTCATTCCCGCTGGGCCCGCCGGGGTCTGGTAGCAAAAATGGAGCATCGCCATTCTGGCCGTGCTCCATTTTTGTTTGTGTCGCCCGGGTTTCTTGGGCCGCTGCAGGCCGAATTCTTCCCCCGTTCTTCCTGGGGCTGCCTTCAGCGCATGCGCGCCACATCCCGCAGGGGCGGGGCGCCGAACAGGCGGCGGTACTCGCGGCTGAACTGCGACGGGCTCTCGTAGCCCACCCGGCGCGCCACGGAGGCGGCGTCGAGCGATTCGAGCAGCATCAGCTTGCGGGCTTCCTGCAGGCGGATCTGCTTCTGATACTGCAGCGGGCTCATGGCGGTGAGCGCCTTGAAGTGCTGGTGCAGCGTCGATTTGCTCATGTTGGCCGCGTCGGCCAGGGCCTCGATCGACAGGGGCTGGTCGAAATTTTCCTTGATCCACGCCACCGCCCGGGCGGTGCGGTGGCTCTGGCTGTCGGCGGCGGCAATGGCCCGCAGGCGCAGCCCCTGCTCGCCGGTTAGCAGGCGATACAGCAGCTCGCGCTCGTGCAGCGGGGCCAGCACCGGGATGTCGCGGGGCGTATCCAGCAGCCGGGCGATGCGCAGCAGCGCATCCATCACCGGCAGCGTCAGATCGCTCACCCCGAGCCCGAGCTGGCCGTTGCCCGGCGAGGGCGGGGCCAGTTGCAGGGTGCTGGCGAGCTCGGCGATCTTGTGGGCGTCCATGTCGAACACCGCGCACAGGTAGGGCTTGTCGGGCGTGGCCTCGGTGATCTGGCCCATCACCGGCAGGTCCACCGAGGTGATCAGGTAGTGCCGGCTGTCGTACTGGAAGTGCTCGTCGGCCAGCACGAGGCGTTTGCTGCCCTGCACGGCCACCGCCAGCACCGACCGGTACACCGCGCAGATCGGTGTGCTGGTGCTGGAGGCGCGGAACAGGCTGAGGCCCGGCACGGACGTCGCGGTGGGGCCGTCTTCGGTGCAATATCGTTCAATGATGTCGGCCAGCGCCTGGCGCGCGGCGTCGAGCGCGGCCGCCTCGGCGGGTGGCGGAAAGCCTGATGTGATCATGGTTTTTCCTTGCGGGGAGCGCATGGGAGATTAACCCCGCGCAGGGTGTGCGGTCACGTGTCGAAAACAAGTCTGGAGAATCAGGCAAGAATCTCACAGGATTCTGCAATGCCATCCAGCTTGCAGTGGGCTAAATTTCCGAGGGTGATGGTCGGGAATTATCCGGCGGAGAGGAGTGAGGAGTAAGGCGTGAGGAGACCGGGCTGAAACCCGTTGCGCTGGCTCACGCGAGCGCAACGGGATCAGTCAAGGCCCCTCCCTGCTTACTCCTCACTCATCCCCGTCCTACTGCCCGGCAACCCGACCCAGACAAGAACCACTCGTACCCCCTTCGGAGATTGAAAATGATCCAGCTCACCGTGAACGGCAAGCCCCACAAGGCCGACGTCGACGCCGACACCCCGCTACTTTGGACGCTGCGGGATTCCCTGCTCCTCACCGGCACCAAGTTTGGCTGCGGCGCCGGCCTGTGCGGCGCCTGTACCGTGCATGTGAACGGCCAGCCGGTGCGTTCGTGCATCACGCCGGTGTCGGACGTGGCGGGCAAGAAGGTCACCACCATCGAGGCGGTGGATGGCTCCCGCGTCGGCAAGGCGGTGCAGGAGGCGTGGCGCAAGCTGGATGTCGTCCAGTGCGGCTACTGCCAGTCCGGCCAGATCATGAGCGCCGTGAGCCTGCTCTCGACCAACCGCAAGCCCACCGACGCCGACATCGACACCGCGATGGCGGGCAACCTGTGCCGCTGCGGCACCTACGTGCGCATCCGCGCTGCCATCCACGAAGCCGCCAAGGCCCTGGCGTAAGGAGCCCAGCATGACGACCGAACGCCACAACCCCATCGAGAACCTCTCCCGCCGCGGCTTCCTGCAGGGCGCCGCGGGCCTCACCCTCGGCCTCGCCGTGCCCGGCATCGGCCAGGCGGCCAAGCCGGCTGCCAGCGGCGCCGCGACCGCTAGCTTTGCGCCGACGCCCTTCCTGCGCATCGGCGCCGACAACTCCGTTACCGTGATCTCCAAGCACCTGGAGATGGGGCAGGGCACCTACACCGGCCTCGCCACCATCGTCGCCGAAGAGCTCGACGCCGCCTGGTCGCAGGTGAAGGTCGAAGGCGCGCCGGCCGACGCCAAGCGCTACAACAACCTGTTCTTCGGCGCCGCCCAGGGCACCGGCGGCAGCACCGCGATGGCCAACTCCTGGGGCCAGATGCGCCAGACCGGCGCCACCGCCCGGGCGATGCTGGTCTCCGCCGCGGCCAAGCGCTGGAACGTGCCGGCCGCCGAGATCAGCGTGGCCGAAGGCGTGGTGCGCCACGCCGCCAGCGGCCGCAAGGCGAGCTTTGGCGAGCTGGCCGAAGCCGCCGCCCTCGAGGCCGTGCCGGCCCAGGTCACCCTCAAGAACCCGAAGGATTTCCGCCTGATCGGCAAGCGCGCGCCCCGCAAGGACAGCGCCGCCAAGACCGACGGCTCGGCGCAATTCACCCAGGATCTGCACCTGCCCGGCATGCTGGTGGCGGTGGTCGCCCACCCGCCGCGCTTTGGCGGCAAAGCGAAGTCGGTGGATGCGAGCAAGACCAAGGCCATCAAGGGCGTGGTGGATGTGGTGACGGTGCCTGCCGGCGTCGCCGTGCTGGCCCGCGACACCTGGACGGCCAAGAAGGGCCGCGACGCGCTGGTGGTTGAGTGGGACGACAGCGCCGCCTTCAGGCTGGGCTCCGACGAGATCCTCGCCCGCTACCACGAGCTGGCCGGCAAGCCGGGCCTCGTGGCGCGCACCCAGGGCGACGCCCCTGGCGCCATCACTGGCGCAGCCAAGGTCGTCACTGCCAGCTACGACTTCCCGTATCTCGCCCACGCGGCGATGGAGCCGATGAACTGCGTCGTCCAGCGCACCGCCGACGGCCTTGAAGTGTGGAATGGCGAGCAGTTCCAGACCGTCGACCAGGCCACGCTGGCCGCGATGTTCGACCTGCCCCCCGAGAAGGTGACGATCCACATGCTCTACGCCGGCGGCAGCTTTGGCCGGCGCGCGTGCACCCAGTCCGACTACCTGCGCGAGGCCGCGTCCATCGTCAAGGCCAGCGGCACCCGCGCGCCGGTCAAGCTGGTGTGGATGCGCGAGGACGACATGAAGGCGGGCTACTACCGCCCGATGTTCCACCACCGCATCGAGGCGGCGCTGGACGCCGACGGCAGCATCAGCGCCTGGCGTCACCGGCTGGTGGGCCAGTCGATCATCACCGGCTCGGCCTTCGAGTCGGTGATGGTGAAGGACGGCATCGACGCCGTGTCGGTGGAGGGCGCGGCCAACCTGCCCTACGCCATCCCCAACCTGCAGGTGGAGCTGCACACCCCCAAGGACATCGGCGTGCCGGTGCTGTGGTGGCGCTCGGTGGGCTCGACCCACACGGCGTACTCCACTGAAACCTTCCTCGACCGGCTCGCCGCCGAGTCGAAGCAGGACCCGGTCGCGATGCGCCTCAAGCTCCTCGCCAAGCATCCGCGCCATTCGGCGGTGCTCAAGCTCGCGGCCGACAAGGCTGGCTGGGGCACCCCGCTGGCGGCCGGCAAGCCGGGCGAGCGGCGCGGGCGCGGCGTGGCGGTGCATGAATCCTTCCACTCCTTCGTCGCCCAGGTGGCCGAGGTGACGGTGGCCGCCGACGGCAGCGTGAAGGTGGATCGCATCGTGTCGGCAGTGGATTGCGGCATGGCGATCAACCCGGACAACGTGCGCGCCCAGGTGGAAGGCTCGGTGGGCTTCGCGCTGTCGGCCGCGCTGCATGGCGAGATCACCCTGAAGGATGGCGTGGTGGAGCAGGGCAACTTTGGCGAGTACGCGCCGATCCGCATCAACGAGATGCCGAAGGTGGAGGTGCACATCGTCCAGTCCGCCGAAAACCCCACCGGCATCGGCGAACCCGGCGTGCCGCCGGTGGCGCCGGCGGTAGCCAACGCGATCGCCGCGGCCACCGGGCGGTGGCTCACCCGGCTGCCTTTCCAGGCCGATGCGCTGAAGGCCTGACGATGACTGCTGCGCGTTGCGGGGGCGGCCTCGGTTGCCCTCCGCACGCGCTTTGCCGAAAGGAGGCAAACCATGGATAGCCAGGATCTGCAGGTGCTCGCAGCCCTGCGCCGCTGGGCTGCCGATGGCCACCGGGCGGCGCTCGTCACCGTGGCCCGCACCTGGGGCTCGGCGCCGCGTCCGGCGGGCGCCTGGATGGCCCTGCGGGATGATGGCCGGGTGCAGGGCTCGGTGTCCGGCGGCTGCATCGAGGACGATCTGGTGGCCCGGATGCTCGATGGCCGCATCGCCGGTAGCCGGCCCTTCGTGCTCACCTACGGCGTGACCCGCGACGAGGCGGCGCGCTTTGGCCTGCCCTGCGGTGGCACGCTGGAGTTGGTGGTGGAGCCGGCGCCGGACATGGCCCGGCTGGCCGATCTGGCGGCCCGCATCGAGGCCGGCCAGCTGGTTCGCCGCGATGTGGACATCGACACCAGCACCGTGGCCGTCGCCGACGCCTGCCGCGGCGAAGCCTTGGGCTGGGACGGGCGGCGCCTGTCCACGATCCACGGGCCGCGCTGGCGGCTGCTCATCATCGGCGCCAGCCAGATCGGGCGCTACCTCGCGCCGATGGCCCAGGCGCTGGATTACGCGGTGAGCGTGTGCGACCCGCGGGAGGAGTATTCGGCCGAGTGGGACGTGCCCGGCGCGCCGCTGGTGCCCGGCATGCCCGACGACGTGGTGACGGCGATGCTGCCCGATCCGCACACGGCGATCGTGGCGCTCACCCACGACCCCAAGCTGGACGACATGGCGCTCCTCGAAGCGCTCAAGTCGCCGGCTTTCTACGTGGGGGCGCTGGGTTCGCGGGTCAACAACGCGACCCGGCGGGCCCGGCTGCTGGAGTATTTTGACCTGTCGGAAGGCGAGGTCGAGCGGCTCCGCGGCCCCATCGGCCTGCCCATCGGCAGCCGCACGCCGCCAGAGATCGCAGTGTCCATCCTCGCCGAGATGACCGCGGTGAAGAACGGCGCGGCCGTGATCCGCCCCGAACCCGCCACGCCGGCCAGCGCCGGCTGCGGGTTGGGCTAACCGGTGGCGCGGATCGTCGGGCTGTTGCTGGCGGCGGGGCAGGGGCGGCGCTTCGGCGCCGACAAGCTACGCCAGCCGCTGGCGGACGGCACGCCGGTGGCGGTGGCAGCCGCGCGTGCTCTCAAGGCCGCGTGCCCCGATTGCATCGCGGTGCTGCGCCCGGAGCAGGATGAACTCGCCGGGCTGATTGAAGCCGAGGGGCTGGCGGTGATCCGTTCAAACGCCGCCCGGGACGGCATGGGCCACAGCCTGGCCGCCGGCGTTGCCGCAAGCCGGGACGCCGACGGCTGGCTGGTGGCGTTGGCCGACATGCCGCGCATCCGCGTCGACACCCATCTTGCGGTGGTTGGAGCCATCGCTGGTGGCGCCGCGCTTGCGGCAACAATCTTCGCTGGCCTGCGCGGGCATCCGGTGGGCTTTGCGGCGCGCTGGCGCGATGCACTCGTGGCGCTGGAGGGCGACGAAGGCGCCCGTTCGATCATCCGGCGCAACACCGACTTGCTGCACGCCATCGAGACCGACGACCCCGGTGTGCTGCAGGACGTGGATACGCCGGCCGATCTGGCGGCGCTGGGCTGAGGTGCCGGGTCAGCCCAGCCAGCGCAACAGCGTTTCGAACAGGATTTCCGGCTCCACCGGCTTGGCGATGAAGTCGTTCATGCCGGCCTTGCTGCAGCGCTCCCGGTCTTCGTCGAAGGCGTTGGCGGTCATCGCGATGATGGGCGTCAGGCGGTGGGCGGGCAGGGCGCGGATGCGGGTAGTGGCTTCGAGGCCGCCCATTTCGGGCATCTGCATGTCCATCAGGATGGCGGCGTAGCCCGATTCAGACGCTTTTTCGAGGGCGATCCGGCCGTTCTCGGCCAGATCCACCACCAGCCCGGTTTCACTCAGCAGCTCCAACGCGACTTCCTGATTCACCAGATCGTCTTCCACCAGCAGGATGCGCGCGCCGGCGTGGCGGCTGCGGAGCCCGGCCTCGGCGCCGGAGGGCGCGAGGGCCAGATGTTCGACATGCCCGGTGCCGACCTCGAGAGTGGCGGAGAACCAGAACAGGCTGCCCACGCCCGGGGTGCTTTCGACGCCGGCGTCGCCGCCCATCAGCCGGGCCAGGCGCTGGGTGATGGCAAGGCCGAGCCCGGTGCCGCCGTACTTGCGGGTGGTGGAGGCGTCCACCTGCCGGAAGGGCTGGAAGAGGTCGGGCAGCTTGTCGGCGGGGATGCCGATGCCAGTGTCTTCCACCTCGAAGCGCACGTGCAGGCGGTCGCCGTCGCGGGCCTCGAGCCGGCTGCGCAGGGTGATGGTGCCGGCGGTGGTGAACTTGACCGCGTTGCTGGCAAAGTTGAGCAGCCCCTGGCGCAGGCGGGTCGGGTCGCCCACCAGTTGGGGTGGCACGTCGTCGTAATCCACCCGCAGCTGCAGGCCCTTGGCCTCGGCCGATTCGGCGATCAGGGAGCGCACGTAATCGACGATCGAGCCCAGGTGGAAGGGTGTGTGTTCCAGCACCAGCTTGCCGGCCTCGATCTTCGAGATGTCGAGGATGTCGTTGATGATCGCCAGCAGGTGGTGGCCGGCGTCCTCGATCTTGTCGAGCCGGTCGGCCTGTTCGGGCAACAGCTGGCCGCGCCGCAGGGCATGGGTGTAGCCGAGAATGGCGTTCATCGGCGTGCGGATCTCGTGGCTCATGTTGGCCAGGAAGGAGCTCTTGGCCACGTTGGCGGCGTCGGCGGCGTCCTTGGCGGCTTTGAGGGCCGCCTCGGCTTCGCGGATCAGGGTGATGTCGGTGAAGGTGGCGATGAAGCCGCCGTCCAGCAGCTGGCCACCGATCAGCAGGTTGCGCACCTGGGCATCCTTGCTGGTGACCTGATACTCGATGCTGTCCAGCATGCCGCCGGCAGCGGCGGCCCGGTCGAGGGCGGCGTTCCAGGTCTCCTGAACCTGCCTGCGGTAGGCCGGGTTGGGGTAGGCGCGCTGCCACCAGTCGGCAAGGGTGGGAATGTCGGACGGCTGGTAGCCGAACAGCTCGATGAAGCGCTGATTGATCGACTCGATGTGCTCGCCCTTGCAGTAGGCCAGGGCGACCGGCGCGGCGTTGAACAGGGCCTGGAAGTGGCGGGTGCTCTCGGCGATGAGCACCGACTCTTTGGCGGCCAGCAGGGCGCGCTCGGCCTCGCGGCGCTCGGTGATGTCCCGGGACAGGATCAGCACCCGCGGCTCGCCGCCTTCGGTGCGCTTGCGGGCGGCGGAAAGCTCGAACCAGTGGTCGCTGCCACCCAGGTCGAGCCGGATGGTGCGACCGTAGTCCTGGCCGTTGGCGGCCGCAGCCTGGATCGCCTCGACCACCGTGCAGGCCGCCGAGGCCGGCAGTACGGTCGAGACATGCAGGCCGATGAGGTTGCTGCGCGAGGCCGCCAGCAGTTCGTCCTGGTTGCTGAAGACGTTGAGGTAATGCCCGCCCGCGTCGAACTCGAAGAGCAGGTCGGGGATCGCCTGCAGGGTGGCGGCGAGGCTTTGCTCGGCTTCGCTGGCGGCGGCGTGGGCCTGGCGCAGTTCGTTGAGGGTGGCGTTGAGGGTCTGCGTCTTGCTGGCAACCTGGCGCCGCAGGGTCATGTTCCAGACAATCAGCAGCAGGCCGGTGCTGCCCGCCGCGATCAGCCCCCAGATGACGTAACGGCTGTAGCTGCCGAGATCCAGCGGTGTGCCGAACCACTTCTTGCGCAGGGCCGCGTCTTCGGCCGGGGTGATGGCGGCCATGCCCTGCTCGACGATCTGCAGGGTGGCGGTGTTGCCCTTGCGGGTGGCCCGCCGGAACTGGCCCTGGTACAGGTCGAAGGCCTTGCGGAAGTCGGCCTGGGCATGGGCCTTGTAGAGGTAGAAGTTGGCCGGAATCTCGTCGAGGCAGAACAGCTTGATCTCCTGGCGCTGGGCGGCGGCGATCAGTTCGGTGTAATTGGGGTACTCGACGAGGGTGGTGATGCCGCTTGCGTTGAGCCGGTGGATGCACGCGTCGCCCGACTGAACGCCAATCTCGAAACCCTTCAGGGTGCTCACGCCGCTGATGCCGCCGATGGTGGTGTGGGTGTAGATCGCCACCGGCAGATCGGCATAGGGCGCCGAGAACTCGTAGAAGGGCTCGCGCTGAGGCGTGCGGTAGATCATGTCGATCACGTCGGCGCGCCCGTCGGCGATCATCCGCTGGGCCTCGGCCCAGTTGGTGGCGGTGAGGGTGACCTCGATGCCGGTGCGGGCCTGCCATAGCTGCCACAGATCCACCAGATAACCCTCGACCTTGCCGTCGGCGTTGCGGAAGAGGTAGGGCGGATAGTTGTCGTCGCTGACTACGCGGAGCGTGCGCGGCGCGGCATCGGCCGCCAGCGCATTGCTGGCCAGGCAGGCCAGAACAACAGCGATAAACCTGACGATGATCCGGCTGAGTGCTGAGACGGACATTTTTGCCTCGTCGGTCGGTGGAAGATGGTGCCGCGTCCGGCGACCGGGTTCGATGAGTCAGTGTTACTGGGGATGGTATTGCACTAGCAGGGGTCGGGTGTCGAGTTTGTCACGATGGCGGCGGCGATGCGCGTTGTTGCAGTGCAAAACGTGCTTGCGATTGTCTTGGAATGGTGGCTAGAATTACGTTGTGCGGTGCAGCATACTGTTTGCATCGCCATGTTTCAGTCATCAAGAAGGAAGGTTCATCATGCCCCACACCCATGCCCATTCGAAGGCCGAGGCCTGCCACGATGCGCTGGAGGCTTTCGAGCGCGAACATCACCACGCCCCGGATGCCCACGAAAAAGCCCGTCTCCTGTCCGAAACCGTGAAGGAATGGGAACACGAGGAAGTCGAGGCAACCCATCCGGGCACCAAGCTGGCCTGATCGCCGGCAGGGCGGAGCAAGGCTCCGGCTTGAATAAATGTGTCGATCTTCTTGCACCTTCTGCAGAGTTCGTACATAATCGCGGTCTTTCCAGGGCGCCACAAGCAATAACGGCGTTACGCGAAATACCTTGAAGCCTTGCAGATGCATGGCAGTCAGGGTCGAGTCGGGGAATAGCTCAGCCTGGTAGAGCACTGCGTTCGGGACGCAGGGGCCGGAGGTTCGAATCCTCTTTCCCCGACCAATAAATTCCCGTGAAAAAGCCACTCAGACGAGTGGCTTTTTCATTTTGTGCGTCCGGTTTGTGCCGGCCCGGCGGGTTCAGGGCAGATCAAGCCCCTTGCCCCAGGGCACGAGGGGCGGCAGACCGGGCGCACCCAGTACGCGCAGCAGCCCGGTGCCCGGCAGCTGGTTGTCGATGACCCGGGCGTCCCCCAGCCATTGGTCCGCCAGACTCGTCAGCGCGTCGGCCTGATCGTCGAGCCCCGCCGCGTGGAGCTGCATCAGGGCCGGCCCGATGGCCCTCACGATGCGCTCGTCCCGATCGGCCAGACCTTCCGTGTTCTGCCATGCGCGCTGCAGCCATGTCACGTTGGGCGTGCGGGCCAGTGCGGTCACCAGATCGAGGCCGGTTTCCGGGTCGGTGGAGTCGAGCAGGCGGTTGACGAGCGGGTGGGCGGCGGCGGGCAGTTCGAAACCCCAGCACAGGGCGGGCAGCCACACGGACACGTCGGCTTCTTCGTCGGACGTGGCCACCAGCGCCACCGCTGCTGCCGGATCGGCGACGAGCAGCCGGGCCAGCACGGCGACGGCGCCGACATACAGATCGCTCCGGGGGTAGGTTTCGGCGTAGCGCAGCAGGCGGGCGCGGGAGGATTCCGGATCGTGGCGGGCGAGATAGCGCAGGTGGGCGGTGCGGAACTGGGGGTGGCGGGCCAGGGCGTCGGGGGCCTCCGCCAGCGGCTGCCACAGGGCCTCGGCCGCGGGGCAGGGCTGTCCGGCATCCAGGCTGCGCAGGACGAGCTCGGCGATGGTGACGATGTCGGGCATCGACAGGGGCTGCCCGCGGGAAACATCCAGGCGCGCCAGCAGTTCGGCCGGTCGGCTGGTGCCGGCCAGCATCGCGCCGTTGAACCACGCGGCGGGATGGGCCAGCGCCACATCGAGCAGGGCGTCGGCATGGAGGTGGCCGCCCAGATGGCAGGCGTGGATGAGCAGCCGTTCCATGCCCGGGCGGGGCAGCCGGTCGTGGAGGAGCGCCGTGGCTTGCGTGGCGTCGTCGGCGGCCAGGGCTGCCGCCAGCCGGGCGTGGGTGTGGGCCGGCTCCGGCAGCGGGGGCGTGGCATGGCCGTGCAGGCCGAGTACCCAGGCTGCGGTTTCCACGTCGATCAGGGGCAGCATGAGCCCGGCCTGGGCCAGTTCGAGCATCTTCCAGGCAGCACTGGCGGCGGGGTGGGGCGTGGCGGCTGGGTTCATGGGGCGATGAGGTGGGTTCAGGGTTGGCGGACGGGCGCGTTGTAGCGCGCCTCGTCTTCGGGGCGCAGGCGCTTGAAGTCGGAGTGGCGGATGGCGATGGGCCGCGGGCCGAAGGCTTTGACCGCGTCGGCGTTGATGGGCATCACGACGGTGTACATGGCCGGGCCGCCGAAGGTGCCGTTGGCGCCCCAGCTGGATTTGCCGGCCCCCGTCACCACAGGATTGAGGCTGGCGTCGTAGCTGGCCTCGGGGTAGGTGTCGAACACGCCGCTGTCCAGGTAGCGGTAGGGGTTGGAGACCCCCACGAACTGGCGCTCCATCGAGCGGTTCATGCGTGTGTAATCCATCGTTCCCGCCTCGTCGCTGCGAAGTTGCATCAGCAGGCGGCGTTGTTCGCCGAGCTGGTGCGCGGTGGAGGTGAGTTTGCCGCCCTGGTCGGCCAGATCGCCCCGGCGCAGCGCGTTGATTTCCTCTTCGGAGAACGGACGGGCCTGAGAGGTGCCCGGCGCGGCGTTGCCTGCGTCGATGCGGGCGGCGAGGAGGGTGTCTTGCCGGGCACTCTGCTGCACGACCAACGCATCGATTTCGGTGCGGAAGATCAGGCCATGGTGGGTCCGGCGTTGTTCCATGGCGAGGAAGGCCGCGTTCACCTCGGTGTCGATCTCGAAACGCAGATTGGCGGGTACGAAGGCCGGTGCCGGCGGGCCGATGTCGGGCGCGGGCGGGGGCTGGACCTGGGACGGCGCGCTGCGGGCCTGGGTTGCCGCGGCCTGGAGCGCGGCTTCGGCCATGCGCAGCTGGTTGAACAGGTCGGGGTGGGCGTTGTTGGCGTCTTCCGCCGCCCGGGTGAGCGCGGCGAGGTCGTTCCACAGCGCGCGCTTGCCAAGATTGGGGAGCTGACTGGCCGCTTCGTTGATCTCGGCGTCGTAGGCGGCGCGCACAGCCCGCAGGCGGGCGAGGGCGGCCTGTGGCGAGATGTCCGACAGGGTGGCCTGGACGGGTAGCTCGTGGCCCGAGGCGCTGGCGAGCGCCACCTGGAGATTCAGGTCGCGCCGCTCCCGCTTTTCCAGCAGATTCACGTAACGGGCGCGGCCCGGGCTGCCTTCCGGGAGCATCGCGGTGCTGCGCGGGCCGCCGTGAGGGGCGAGGCGGTAGCGGGCGTTCTCAAGCGTCAGGTGGACGCGTTCGAGGTGGGTGAACAGCTTGGCGTGGTCGACCGGGGTGGTGTTGAGGAGCGACTCCACGGTGTCCAGCTCTTCGTCCAGGGTGGCCCACTGGGAGAGCCGGTCGATCTCGCCGGTGCCGGCCTTGCTCATGTCGAGCTTTGTGTCGATGGCCCGCCAGCGGGCGTCGAGGCTTTCGCGGTTCGGGTCGGGGTCGTTGCCCCGGGCTTCGGCGCGCAGGCGCGTGAATTCGGCGGCCTGCTGGTCGAGCACGGGCAGGCCGACCCAGGCGCCCCTGGCGTCGCCGTAGGCGGATTCGAACAGGCCGGTGAGTTCGGATTCCTTGGCGCTGAGATCGGCGCGCAGGTTGGCGGCGTCGCGCTGGGCTGAGGCGCGGAACGCACTCACGTCGGTCACGCCGAGCTGGCGCAGCTCTTCGTCGGTGCGCGCCTGCAGGCGCCGGTTGCCGATGAGGGCGCGGTAATCGCCCAAGACGCGGTTGATGTTCTGATTGACCTCGGTCACCGAGCCCGGCGGGTAGGATGCCCAGCGCTCGACGCGCTCGTCCAGCCCGAACAGGCTGAGGATCTTCTCGCCGGCCATGGTCACCGCAAGGCCGAGGCCCATCACCCCTGCCTTGATCAGCGGATGGCTGGGCATCTCGGCGCCGGCCACCATGATGCTCTGGCCGGCCATCATGCACAGCATGTTCACCGAGGCGTGGATGGCGGAGCTCGCCACCGCGGCGTTGCGTTCTTCGGCGCTGTGGTAGTCGGCCGTCGCGGCGGCGCCAACCTCGAACACCGCCAGCACCGCGAACTCCCAGGTGGCCACGCCGCCGCTGCCAGCGGCCGCCTGGCGCAGGCTGGCGGTGGCCATGCGCACGCCGATGTGCATGCCGTAGGCGGCGTGGGCGGTGTGCAGCAGGCGCTCGGGGACGCTGGCGTTGCCGTCCGGGCCACCGGCGATCGAGGTGACCGCCTCCTGCACCGAATGGATCACCATCATCGCGCCCATGGCCTGCCCGACGGCGTGGAAGCCGCGCACTGCCGCATCGGCGCCGGCCGGCGCAGTGCCGCCCATGCGGACGAACTCGGTACGGGTGATGCGGCCCTGAGCGTCGCGGCCGGTCATCACGTCGGTGTGGGCCTGGGCCTTGAGGGTATTGACGATGCCTTCCACGCGGGCCAGCTCGCCGCCGATCGTGGCCCGCTGGCCCTCGGCGGCGCTGCCCTGCCACTGCTGCAGCTGGTCGCGCAGGGCCATCGCCCGGGCGAGCACGTCCACCCGCCGGTCGGCCGGCACCTGGCCGGATTCCAGCGCCCGGGTCAGGTCGGCCAGTTCGCGGTACTGGCGGCCGAGGGCGTCCCGCTGGGCGGGCGGCAGGGCTTCGGCGGCGGTGGCCAGATCCCGCGGCATGGCGGCGAAGGCGGTGGGCAGGCTGATGGCCCGGCCGTGGTCGAGGGCCAGTTGCAGTCGGGCCTGTACCGTGGGATTGAGGGCCGCCTCGGCCGGCTGCACCTGGGCCAGGTCGGTCAGGATGTCGGTGGCGCTGCGTCCGCCGGGCGACATGCGGCTGCGGAATGCGGCCCGGTTGGTGGCAGAAGTGTGGTCGCGTCCGCCGGGGTTGGGCGCACGGGCATCCAGCAGGTCGGCCGCCGCCACGCCGCGCAGCTCTGCCAGCAGGGTTTCGATGCGGGTGATGTCGGCCTGCAGGGCCGTCTGGAGCTGGGCGGATGTGGCGCCCGGCTGCTCCAGCGCCTGGGCGGCAAACTCCGGGCTTTCGCCGACGGTGCGCAGGGCTTCGCGCAGCAGGTTGAGCCGGCGATAGGCAGCCTGCAGCTGGGGATCGGCGTTGAAGACCTGGATGCCGGTGCCGCCGGCCCCCGGCGCCGGGGCGTTGAGGCCGCGGTTGCTGTCGAGGGTGGCGGTGTCGGTGCTGTTGGTGCCGGTCGGCGCACCGGCAAAGACGACCCGCACGCCCTGGCGCTGCAGGTAGTCGAGCAGCGCGCCCTCCGAGCCCGTGCGGGTGGACGGGCCGTCGAAGGCAAAGCCCTCGCGGCTCTGGATCAGCAGGGTGAGCTCGCCGTTGCGCTGGAGGGTCTGCTCCAGCAGCAGGTTCATGCCCTCGATGTCGCCCGGCGTGCGCCCGGCGGCGCTGCTCAGGTGGTGGCCGAGCCCCGACACGACCCGCACGTTGCGCATCGCGTCGGCAAAGCCGGTGGCGCCCATGCCGTCGCGCAGGCCGGTGATGTCCTCGCCCCGGAAGTCGGCGAACACCGCGTGGCGGGTGGGCGAGCTCTCGTTGCCATGCACGTACAAAAAGCCCGCGCTGTCCTCCATCGGCGAGGGCACCGAGCGGCGGGCGCCGGTCGCCCGCGCGGTGTAGGCGGCGTCGAGATCCTGGTGGGCCGAGGCCCGGGCGTACACGTCGATCTGGCCCGCGCCGGTGCCGACCCGGGTGTGCTGGACCCCGCTGCCGCCCACGGCGATGGTCGGGTTCCAGCCTGAGCCGTAGCCCAGCCCCACCAGCACCGGATCGGCGGTGGTGGTGAGCTCCCGCAGCGTGCCGGCCTGGCGCCAGCCGCTGGAGGTGACCAGATCGGCGGCGCGGATGTTGTGGGCCTTGATGAGCTCGATCAGCTGGCGGGTGTGGTCATCGTGGACATGGGTGAGCAGGATCTGCTGGATGTTGGTGACGCCCAGTTGCGTCTGCATCTGGGCCACGGCGGCCATGGTGATGGCCCGTGGCCCGCCAGCGTCGATGAGGATCGACAGACCGGTGCCGAGGCGCGCCTGGGTGAGCCCTTCCTTGCCCACCGCCGGCAGCGCCAGCCAGGGCGTGATGGCCCGCGGGCTGGCGGGGGCGAGCCCCTGGGGGCCAGAGGCGTGAAGCCCGGGAACCGGGTCGTGCAGCGGCGCGGTGGCCGGCCGCAGCACAAAGCCGGCGGCGGGGAAGGTGGTGATCCGCCCGCCGCCATAGACGATCATCTGGCCCGGTGTCGGGTCGGGCTCCCAGGCCGAATCGGTGAGGTCCAGCGCGCCGCTGGCGTCGGCAGCAGGTGGGCTGCGGGTTTCGGAGGCCTCGTCGAGCACGGGGCTGGCGGCGCTACCGCTGTTGCGGGCGATGCCCACCGTGGTGCCGGCGAGCACCGGGTCGGTCGCCATGACCGATTGCAGGTAGGCGGCCCAGCGCTGGTCGCGCACGTCCTGGGTTGGCGCCAGGGGCTGGGTGCGTTCCCAGTCGCTGCGCTGGGTCTGCAGCTGGTCCCGCAGCGCACCTGCGTACCAGCTGCGGTAGCCCTGCTGGGCGGCCAGCACGGCGTTGATGCTGCCGTCGGTCTCCTGGGTGGCCGAGCCGCGGATCGAGAGAATCCCGACGCAGCCGGCCAGATAGGGCAGCAGGTGGCCCGACGGGGCCCCCGGGGCGAGCACCGCTTCGGAGATCGGCGTGCTGCCCACCAGGCCCACCAGCCGGTCGGCCATGGCCTCGCCGAGGGCCGGGGCGTCGGCGGACGACAGGCACTGCATGCCGGCGTCGAGCAGCACGGTGCCGCCACTGGTGTTGATCAGCACCACCGTGCCGGCGGCGGCCGTCTCGGTGTTGGCGGTGGCGGTCAGCACGTGCTCGCCGCGCTGCTCGATCACCTGGATCGGCCCGCTGGCCGTGAAGGCCGGGGCCAGCGGATCGATGACCCGCGGCGCCACCGGCCCGGCGGAGGTCATCGGTGGCTGCGACTGGGCCTCCAGCCAGGTTTCGAACACGGCGCTCGCCGGCGTGAGGAACACCTGCAGCCGCTGGGTGGACAGCACGTGCCGGTCGAGCGTCACGTGATGCACCGTCGGTGCGCCGGTGAGCTTGGGGCCCTCGACCTTCACCGAGATGCTCATGTTCGACGGCGCCTCGACGTTGGCCAGGGCCGGGTCGAGGACGAAGGTGCCCACCCGGGGCTCGCAAACCGGGCCGCTGGTGGCGTCGTCCGGATTGCGGCGTACGCCGCCGTGGCCCAGCGCGATGTGGCTCACCTCGTGGGCGAGGAGGCGTTCGCCCGCCGGGGTGTCGGGCGCGGGGGCGCCGGCACCGAGGACGATGGAGGGGCCGGCGGCAAAGGCGCGGGCCTGGATGTCCCGGGCAGCGGTTGCGGCGGGCTTGCCGGTGTGCAGCCGCACCGGCGCGAGAT
>NZ_BSPX01000022.1:55664-61549 GCF_030161255.1 Zoogloea oryzae | reverse complement strand
GGCATGGCCGGGTGACCGCCTGGCTCGGCGCGATGGGGCTGGCAATGCTCGCCTTCGGCTGGGCGGCCCTGCTGGGGCCCGGCGAGGTGGCGGGCTTTGCGCTGGTCTGCGTGGCCTCCGGGCTGGCTCTCGGGGCTGATCTGGCGCTGCCCGCCGCCATCGCCGCCGACCTGGGCGAACGCCAGGGCCGGGCCGGCGCCTGCTTCGGGGTGTGGAACCTCGCCGCCAAACTCAACCTGGCCCTCGCCGCCGGGCTGGCCCTGCCGCTACTGGCGTGGCTGGGCTATCAACCGGGCAGCGGCACCGGGCTGCCCGCCCTCAGCTTCACCTACGCGCTGCTGCCGCTGGCCTTCAAGGCGGTGGCGGCGGTGCTTCTGTGGCGCTGGCGTCACCTGTTGGAGATCACATCATGAAAACCCTGCTCGCCACGGCCCTGTGCCTCGGCCTCACTGCCTGCGCCTCGCCGGGCGTCGAACAGTACAAGGCCGAAACCCCGGTGCTCGATCTGCGCACCTACCTCAACGGCACCGTCGACGGCTGGGGCATGTTCCAGGGGCGCTCGGGCGAGGTGAAGAAGCGCTTCCACGTGGTGATCGACGCCCGCTGGGAGGGCGACACCGGCGTGCTCGACGAGCGCTTCCAGTGGTCCGACGGCAGCACCTCGCGCCGGGTGTGGACGCTCACCCGCCAGCCCGACGGCAGCTACCGGGGCCGCGCCGACGACGTGATCGGCGAGGCCACCGGCGAGCTCGCCGGCAACGCCCTGCGCTGGCGCTACGTGCTGGCCCTGCCGGTGGATGGCCGCACCTATCACGTGGATTTTGACGACTGGATGTTCCTGATGGACGGGCAGGTGATGATGAACCGCTCGTACATGTCGAAATGGGGCTTCCGGCTGGGCGAGGTGACCCTCACCTTCGTCCGCCGGCCCGGGCCATGAACCCGAAGATCACCGACTGGCGCGGCCGCCGGGTGTGGCTGGTGGGCGCCTCCAGCGGCATCGGCGCGGCGCTGGCGCAGCATCTGGCCGGGCTGGGGGCGCGGCTGGCCCTCACCGCCCGCAGCGCCGACCGGCTGGCGGGGCTCGATCTGGGCGACGCCGAGGTGCTGATCCTGCCTTGCGATGCCACCGACGCTGCAGCACTCGCCGCTGCCCGGGATCGGCTCGTCGCCGCATGGCAGGGCGTGGATGTGGCGATCTACCTGGCCGGCGACTACGTGCCGATGAGCGCCGACAAATTTGATCTGGCGGTGGCCGAGCGGGTGGTGGCGGTCAACTTTGGCGGGGCGATGCGCCTCGCCGCCTGCGTGCTGGGCGATCTGCAGCCTGGTGGCGGGATCGCCTTCGTGGCCAGCGTGGCCGGCTACCGTGGCCTGCCCCGGGCGCTGTGCTACGGGCCGGGCAAGGCGGCGCTGATCCACTTTGCCGAATGCCTGCACTTCGATCTGGCGCCGAAGGGCGTCGGGGTGTGGGTGGTCAATCCGGGCTTTGTGGCCACCCGCCTCACCGCCCGCAACGACTTTGCCATGCCGGCGTTGATGAGCCCCGACGCCGCCGCCGAAGCGCTGGTGGCGGGCTTCGCCACAGGGCGCTTCGAGATCGATTTCCCGAAACGTTTCACCCGCATCATGAAGTTGCTGGCGGCGTTGCCTTACCGCTGGTATTTCCCGCTGGTGCGCCGGCGGACCGGAGCCTGAAATGAGCCTGAACGCCCTGATCGCCTTTTACGAGAGCCTCACCGAGGAGAGTGTCGTCCGCCTGCCGGCCTTCTACGCCGAGGACGCCACCTTCACCGACCCCTTCAACGACGTGCGCGGCGTGCCGGCGATCCAGCGCATCTTCCGGCACATGTTCCGCCAGGTGGAGACCCCGCGCTTCGTGGTGCTCGAGAAGGTGGCGGATGCGGATGGCGCGGTGCTGGTGTGGGCCTTTCACTTCCGCTTCCGGCGCAGCGGGCCAGAGCAGGTGATCCAGGGCGTGTCGCACCTCAAGTTTGACGATGACGGCCGGGTAAACTTCCACCGGGATTATTGGGACGCCGCCAGCGAGCTCTACATGAAGCTCCCCGGCATCAGCCTGTTGTTGCGGCTGCTGCGCCGGAAGCTGGCTGCCTGAGGGGGTGCAATGAGACGCGGGGTTAAAGCCCGTGTGCATGCTGCCGATAATCAGTGCGGTGGTACGCTGTGCCACGTCATCGACCCGGTGCGCTCCCGAGCGCCATCCGCCCGCTTCCCGGGCAAGGGTCGAACCCCGCATTCCCAACCGAGGCAGGTCATGATCAGTAACGGCAGCGCCCCACAACACGCCGAGAACAAGCCGGGACAGACGATCCTGATCGTGGATGACACGCCCCAGAACCTGACCATCCTCGGCGAGCTCCTCCAGCCCTATTACCGCGTCCGGGCGGCCAACTCGGGCGAGCGCGCCCTGCGGGCCGCCGGGCTGCAGCCGCGCCCCGACCTGATCCTCCTGGACGTGATGATGCCGGACATGGACGGCTACGCCGTGATGGAGCGCCTGCGCGCCGACCCGGTGACCCGCAACATCCCGGTGATCTTCGTGACCGCCATGCACGGCGTCGAGAGCGAGGAGCACGGGCTCGAGCTGGGCGCCGTCGACTACATCACCAAGCCGATCAACCCGGCCATCGTGCTGGCGCGGGTTCGCACCCACCTCGAACTCAAGCAGGCCCGCGACCGGCTGTCTGTCGAGAACCAGTGGCTCGAAGGCGAAGTCGCCCGGCGGATGCGTGAGAACCTGTTGATCCAGGATCTCAGCGTGCGCGCCCTGGCCTGCCTTTCCGAGGCCCGCGACAACGAGACCGGCCTGCACATCGTGCGCACCCAGACCTACGTGGAGCTGCTGGCCCGGCGTCTGGCCGACCACGAGCGTTTCCGCGACGCCCTCGCCGGCGACCGGCTGGGCATGATCGTCAAGGCCGCGCCGTTACACGACCTGGGCAAGGTCGGCATCCCCGACGGCATCCTGCTCAAGCCGGGCAAGCTGACCGACGAGGAATTCGAGATCATGAAGCATCACGCGACCATCGGCGCCGACGCCATCGGCAAGGCGATGGCACAGGCCTCGGCGAGCGCCGGCGCCGATGCGGCCGAGAGTGCTTCGCGGGCCTTCCAGTTTCTGGGCGTGGCGCGGGAGATCGCCCTCGGCCACCACGAGAAATGGGACGGCTCCGGCTACCCGCAGCGCCTGGCCGGTGACGACATCCCGGTGTCGGCCCGCCTGATGGCCCTGGCCGACGTGTTCGATGCACTGATGACCCGCCGCGTTTACAAGCCGCCCTTCAGCCTCGAAGAAACCACCCGGATCATCCGCGACGGCCGCGGCAGGCATTTCGACCCGGACGTGGTGGACGCCTTCATGGATTGTCGCGACGCCTTTGCCGACATCGCCGTACGCCTTGCCGACCCGATGCCGGAAGACGCGGAGCAGGCGCGATGATCCCGTCTCCGCCCCGTCCGCCTCACTGAAAGCCGCCCCCCATGCGCCGCTCCCGCCGTGTCCGATCCGACTCAGGAAGTGCGGAATGGCGCGTGCGGCAGGGCGGCCTGGCGGGCACCACTGCCTTCCGCCGCCGCCGGCTGACACGGCAGGCCACCGATGCCGCCGACGCCCGCGAGCAGCTTGCCGGCACCCTCGACGCCCTCCCCGACGCCTACCTCGAGCTGGACCGTGACGGCCTTTGCCTCGACGCCCACGTCCGCCACTCCGCCCTTTTTCCCGACCAACCCCGGCCCCTTGCCGGGCACGACATCCGCACCCTGCTGGCGCCCGAGCCCGCCGCCATCCTGACGGCCGCCCTGGCCGCCGCCGCTGCCCACGGCAGCGATCAGGGCCGCACCCTGCAGATCGAGGCCGGCGGCCAGACCCACTGGTTCGAGCTGGCCGTCACCGCCCGCCCGGGCGCCGGCACCATGCGCTTCATCGTGCTGGCCCGGGACGTCACCGCCCGCCGTCAGGCCGATCTGGACCAGAGCAGCCTGCTGGAGGCCGAGGTGGCCCGGCGCACCGCCGATCTCGCCACCGCCATCGAAGAGGAGGCGGCGATCCTCGATTCGGCCAGCGTCGGCATCGTGGTGCTGAAGGACCGGCGGATCGTCCGCACCAACCGGCGGATGGACGAGATGTTCGGCTACGACCCGGGGGAGCAGATCGGGCAGTTCACCCGCATCTGGTATTGCACCGAAGAAGACTGGGCCGAGACCGGGCAGGAGGTGCGCACCCAGGTATGGCGCGGCCAGACCCACCAGCGCGTGCAGGAAGTCCGGCGCCGCGATGGCAGCCGTTTCTGGGCCCGCATGTCGGGTCGGGCGATCGACGCGGCCGACCCGACCAAGGGCATGGTCGGGATCATCGAGGACATCACCGCCGAGCGCGCCGCCGCCGAGGAGATGCAGCGCGCCCGCGCCCTGGCCGAGGAAGCCGTGCGGGTGAAGTCGGATTTCCTCGCCAACATGAGCCACGAGATCCGCACCCCGATGAACGCCATCGTCGGCATGGCCTACCTGACCCTCCAGACCAGCCTCACCGGGCGCCAGCGGGATTACCTCACCAAGATCCAGGCCGCCAGCCAGCACCTGCTGGGCATCATCAACGACATCCTCGACATCTCGAAGATCGAGGCCGGCAAGCTGGTGATCGAGCACGTGGGCTTCTCCCTAGATCGGGTGCTCGACAACGTCACCGGCCTGATCGCCGAAAAGACCGCCGAGAAGGGGCTGGAACTGATCGTCGATGTGGCCGACAACGTGCCCGGCGAGTTGGTCGGCGACCCGCTGCGGCTCGGGCAGATCCTCATCAACTTTGCCAACAACGCGGTGAAGTTCACCGAGCGCGGCGAGGTGACGATCCGCGTGCGGCTTGCCCAGATGCGGGACGACGGGCCGTGCCTGCGCCTGTCGGTCACCGACACCGGCATCGGCATCACCGACGACCAGCGCGGCCGGCTGTTCCGCAGTTTCGAGCAGGCCGATTCGTCCACCACCCGCAAGTTCGGCGGTACCGGCCTCGGGCTCGCGATCAGCAAGCGGCTGGCCGAGCTGATGGGCGGCGAAGTGGGCGTGGACAGCATTCCTGGCGTCGGCTCCACCTTCTGGTTCACCGCCTGTTTCGGCCGGGGGGCGGCCCAGCCGCGCCGGCTGGTGCCGCGGGCCGATCTGGCCGGGCGCCCGGTGCTGGTGGTCGATGACAACCCCAACGCCCGCGACGTGCTCGCCGACATGCTCCGGCGCATGGGTTTTGCGGTCACCGCCGTGGATTCGGGGCGCGCCGCGCTGCATGCGGTGCGCGAGGCCGAAACCCGCGGCGCGCCCTTCGCGGTGGTCTTCCTCGACTGGCAGATGCCCGACCGGGACGGCATCGCCACCGCCGGCGACATCCGCGACCTGAAGCTCGCCGAGCCGCCGCGGCTGGTGATCGTCACCGCCTACGGGCGGGAGGAGCTGATCCGCTCGGCGGGCAGCGTGGATATCCACGACGTGCTCATCAAGCCCGTCACCGCGTCACTGCTGTTCGACACCGTGCTGCGGCTCCTGGCCGGCGAGGACGCCGGCGAGCGCGCGGCGGCTGCGGGTACGGCCCCGTCGCCCCTGCCGGCGGCCGAGCTGCGCGCCATCGCCGACGCGCGCATCCTGCTGGTGGAAGACAACGACATCAACCAGCAGGTGGCCACCGAGATGCTGGCCCACGCCGGCTTTGTGGTGGATGTGGCCGACAACGGCGCGGTGGCGGTCGAGAAGGTCTCGGCCGGCACCTTCGATCTGGTGCTGGTGGACATCCAGATGCCGGTGATGGACGGCCTCACCGCGACGCGGGCGATCCGCGAGCAGCCCGATCTGGCCTGGCTACCCATCGTGGCGATGACCGC
>NZ_BSPX01000022.1:0-55632 GCF_030161255.1 Zoogloea oryzae | reverse complement strand
GCTGCCTCGCGGCCGGCATGCAGGACCACGTGGCCAAGCCCATCGTCCCGGCCACGCTGTGGGCCACGCTGCTGCGCTGGATCAAGCCCCGCAGCGGCATGGCCGCGCCAGCGGCGGGCGCCCGGGCTGAAGCCGAAGCACCGGCGACCGGGACCGGCGCGGTGATCGCCCGGCTTGCGGCGATCACCGAACTGGACGTGCCGGCCGGGGTGCGCAACGCCCTCGGGCGGGAATCCCTCTATATCGCCCTGCTGGGCAAGTTCGTCAGCGGCCAGGGGGATTTCCCGGCCCATGTGACGTCGGCGCTGCAGGATGTGGACTGGCTCTCCGCCGAGCGGCTGGCCCACACCCTGAAGGGCGTGGCGGCGCAGATCGGCGCCTACGGGCTGAGCGAGCTGGTGGCCCGTTTCGAGCTGGCCGTGCGCAAGCGCGAGCGGCTGGTGGTGATGGTGCCGCTGCCGGCCGAGATCAGCCGGCGGCTCACTGCGCTGGTGGCGGCCATCGTGGCGGCGCTGCCCGGCGAGCGCCGCCTGCCGGCGCCGGTGGCCGTGGATCAGGACGAGCTGCAGGCCGCCTGCGCGCGTCTGGCGCGGGAGCTGGCCGACGATGACTTCTCCGCCAACCAGACCCTCGATGCCCACGAGGCGATGCTGCGGGCGGGGTTGGGGCACCGTTTTCCGGTGCTCGCCGAGGCGGTGCGTTCGTTTGATTTCGGCCTGGCCCTGAGCTGCCTGACCGAAGCCGCGGCGAGCCTCGACATCCCGATCTGACGCACCCGTCCCGCCGGCCTGAGGGCCTCAGTGCTCTTCGGGCACGTGGTGGGCGATCAGTTCGTCCAGCATCTGGTGGGCGGATTCGAACTCGAAGTTCTCGATGGCGTCGCCGATCTGGCGGGCGGCGTCCGGCTGCAGGCTGGCCAGCAGGTTGCCGTGGGTGCGCCACAGGGTGGCGGACTGCATGTCGTCTTCGGACAGCAGGCGGGACAGTTCGCTGCCGACGCGGCGCACTTCCTGCAGATCGGCCGGCCTGGCCTGGGGGGCGGGTGCCGGGGCGCCGGATTGCAGCGTGGCCTCGATGGCCGGCACGAGCTGGGCAAGCTCGGTGGCGAGGGTGGTGATGCCAGCCTCCAGCTGGTCGGCCGGGGCCTTGTCGCGGATGGCCTTTTCGAGGGCGGCAGCGGTGCTGGCCACCCGCATGGCGCCGATCGAGCCGGCGCTGCCCTTGAGGCTGTGGGCGGCCCGTTCGGCCTCGGGCAGGCGACCGTCGGTGAGCATCTGGCGCAGCGTCGCGGCATCGTCCCGGTGGGAGCGGGCGAACACGCCGAGGATGCGCCGGTAGCGTTCTTCATGGCCGCGCATGGTGCGCAGGCCGATCGCCACGTCGAGGCCGTCGATGTCGCCCAGGCTGGGCTGGGTGTCGGCTTGTGGCGCCGGCGCGGGGCCCGCCAGCGCGCCGATGGGGAGCCAGCGCAGGAGGGTCTGGTAGAGCACGTCCGGGTCGACGGGCTTGGGCACGTGGTCGTTCATGCCGGCGGCGAGGCACAGGTTGCGATCTTCGTCAAAGGCGTTGGCGGTCATCGCGACGATGGGCACGGTGGCGCCGCCGGGCAGGGCGCGGATGGCGGCCGTGGCTTCGAGTCCGCCCATCACGGGCATGCTGAGGTCCATCAGGATCAGGTCGAAGCTGCCGCTGTCGCGCACCTTGTCCACAGCCTGCTGGCCGTCCTCGGCGAGCTCCACGTTGATGCCGGCGTCGCTGAGCAGCTCGCAGGCGATCTCCTGGTTGAGGGGGTTGTCCTCGGCCAGCAGGATGCGGCGGCCGGCGTAGTGCTCGCGCAGGCGGCGCAGGGGGTCGGAGAACTCGCCGGGCAGCGGGTCGGCGGGGCCTTCGCTGCGCTGGATGGCCTGGCCGGCTTCGAGGTGCAGGCGCAGCCAGAAGGTGCTGCCGGCGCCCTCGGCGCTGCGCACGCCGATCTCGCCGCCCATCAGCTCGGCCAGCCGTTTGCTGATCGCCAGCCCGAGGCCGGTGCCGCCGTACTTGCGGGTGGTGGAGTTGTCGGCCTGCTCGAAGGCGCGGAAGACGGCAATCTGCTGGGTTTCGCTGAGGCCGATGCCGTGGTCCTCGACTTCCAGCCGCAGATCGACGCCGCTGCCGGTGCCGGGCAGGCGGATGGCGCGCAGGGTGATTGCGCCATGGCTCGAGAACTTCACCGCGTTGGACAGGAAATTGACGAGGATCTGCTCGATGCGCACTGGGTCGCCGCGCAGCAGCGCCGGCAGCTCGGGGTCGATATCCACCACCACCGGCAGCTGCTTCTGGATGGCGCTTTCGCGGATGAGGTTGGTGGCCTTCTCGAGGGTGTTGCGCAGGGGGAAGTCGATGGCTTCGAGGGTGATCTTGTCGGCCTCGATCTTTGACAGGTCGAGGATGTCGTTGATGATGCGCAGCAGGTGCTGGGCGGCGGAGCCGATCTTCTCGACCCGGTCGAGCTGAACCGGTTCGCGGATCTCCCGCTGGAGCAGGTGCGACAGCCCGATGATGGCGTTCATCGGGGTGCGGATCTCGTGGCTCATGTTGGCGAGGAAGGCGCTCTTTGCCCGGTTGGCGCTTTCGGCCTCGTCCCGTGCGGCGGCGAGCTCGCGGGTGCGCTGCTCGACGAGGTCGGTGAGGTGGTGGCGGTGGGCTTCGAGTTCGCTGGCGATCTGCTGGCGCTCGGTGATGTCGCGCACCGAGCACATCACGTAGGTCTTGCCGCCCCATTCGACGCGGCTCGATTTCACCTCGGCCACATAGACGCTGCCGTCCTTGCGTTTCTGGATGGTCTCGAAGGTTTCGCCGTCGGCGCGCACGTTCCGGATCATCGGGAGCAGCTCGCTCTTGGAGTAGCGGGCTTCCCAGTCCCACACGTGAAGGCGGGCGAGCTCTTCGGGGCGATAGCCGAGCATCGCCGCGAACTGCAGGTTGGCCTCGAAGACGCTGCAGTCTTCGTTGAGCACCACCATGCCGTCCCGGGCCATCTCGAACAGGGCGCGGCGGCGCGAGGCCTCCTCGGCAACGCCCCGCTGGGCCTGCTGGTGGGCAAGCCGCTGGCAGTCGAGGGAGTCGAGCAGGTTGTTGAAGTGGGTCGCCAGCTGGGCGATCTCATCCACTTCGTCGTCCCGGGGGACGCGGGCGCTGTGCTCGCCCTGGTGGATCGCGGTCATGGTGTCGGAGATCGCGCTCAGGCGGCGGGTGATGTTGCGGGCGCCGTACAGGAAGGACACCGACAGCCCGAGCATCGCCAGGGCCAGCAGGCCGCCGATGCTGCCGGTGAGCAGCCAGCGCTCCCGGGCATAGCGCTGTTCGGGAAAACCGGTGCCGAGCATCCCGATGTGGCGCCCCTCGCCGTCGTGGATCGCCTCGTAGCCCGCAATGTGCCACTGGTCGCCGATGAGCGTGCGCTGGGCCCAGGTTTTCTCGCCCTCCAGCACCGTGGTGCGGACGGCCTCCGGCGCATGGGTGCCGATGGCGCGCATGTCGCTGCCGAGGGCGGCGGTGGTGGCCACGCGCAGATCGTCGAGGAAGAACGTGGTGACGCCGTCGTTCGAGGTGGCGTTGAGGGCGACCGGGAAGACCACATCGCGGATGCGGTCGATCATCGGCACGTTGTTGTTGAGCAGCATCCCGCCCACCAGGATCGCGTCGGCGTAGCTGTTGCTGAGGGGCAGGTGGGCGGCGGCTTCGATCATCAGGCCGCGGGTCTCGGCTTGGGCACCCTCGCGGTCGGTGACCTCGACCCGTGCGCGGGCCGGCAGATCAGGCGAGAGGGCGCCAAGCTCGGCCGCCTCGAAGCGCGTATAGCGGGCGGTGGCGACCCCGGCGGCCGCCTGGCGCAGCGCAAAGCTGCCCGGCAGACGACTGCCCGGCGCGAGGCCGGTGCTGGAGGCGATCACCCGGCCATCCGGGGAAGCGATGATCAGGTAGTCCAGCCGGGCAACCTCGGCCCGGGACGCGAGGTACTGGTCGAGGAGGGGGATCGGGTCCTGCGTCACATGCTCGCCGTGGGCCGACAGGAAGTGGGCGATCCGCTCCACCTGAACCACTTCTTCCACGTGCCGGAGCGTTTGTGCCCGCACCTGGTCCATGTAGTTGCGAGCGCTGGCGAGGTTGCCGCGGGAGCTGCTCTCCAGGAGGTCGGTGAAGCGCGCGTCCCCCACCAGCAGCAGGGTGGCGAGGATCAGCGGAAAGGCGATCAGCAGCGGCGCCAGCCCCAGGGCGACGAGCCGCAGGCGCAGGGATGCACGCCAGCGATGCTGACGGTTAGCGAGCAGGGAACGGGGAGACATTGTGTAGATCCGTTCGGCGGCCTGGGTCGATGAGGCTTGGTGTCTGGATGGGCGTGCGCAACGCGGAATCAGCCGGCGGTGGGTGGCGTTGCCGAGCCCGCGGGCGTCCGATGCGCGCACCCCTTGTAGACGGCCCGTCCTGGGCGGACTTGAGTGAGGGGGGCGTACGGCCCATCGTGAGATTTAAACTCGTCAAAAATAATAATTTTGTTATTATCGCAAAAATTTGAAAAAACTTTATGGGGTCTGTCGCCAGGGTTCTGGCGATGTTGCGCGGGGCAGGCCTGGCGCTTGTGTGAGCCGGGGCTTTCGCTTCCGCCACCGCCCCTGGACGCCGTTGCGGGATGACCGGTGTTTCCACAGGCATATTCTGATGTAATGTATGCGGGTATCCTTGCGCTTGTGCGCGAGTGCAGAGAGGTTGGTATGTCGTTGCTGAAATGTGTGCTGGTTGCAGCGGTCGGTTTGCTGCTGTCGGGATGCGGGCCGGAGGCGCCGCTGAGCATCGGATTCATCGGCGGGTTGTCTGACCAGAACTCGGATTTGGGGCAGTCGGGCTACAACGGGGTGGTGCTGGCGGTCGAGCAGATCAACCGGGCCGGCGGCGTGCAGGGCCGCAAGATCGAGCTCGTGGTCCGGGACGATGCCCAGAACCGGGAGACGGCGACCAAAGCCGCATCCGAACTGGTCGCCGCAAAGGTCGAGGCGGTGATCGGCCCGTTCACCAGTGGCATGGCCGAGGTGGTGGTGCCGGTGCTCGCTGGCAACGATACGCTGGCGATCAGCCCGACCGTCACCTCGATGGATTTCGTCGGCAAGAATGACAACCTGGTGCGGATCAACCGAGCCTCCCGGGACAACGCCCGGGACTACGCCCGCGTGATGTTCCTGCGTGGCGAGCGCAAGGTGGCAGTGGCCTGCGACGAGCGCAACCGCTCCTTCACCCTGTCGTGGCTCAATGAGTTCCGCACCGCCTTTGCCAAACAGGGCGGCGAGGTGGTGGCCGAGGTGGCCTACGAATCGCGCCCGGATACCGATTTCGGCGCGGTGGTCGGGGCGATGCTGAAGAAGGGCCCGGACAGCCTGCTCTTCGTGGCCGGTGCCATCGACGTGGCGCGGCTTGCCCAGCAGGCCCGCCGTCAGGCGCCGACGCTGCCCATCGGAGCCTCGGAGTGGGCCGCCAGCGAACAGCTGATCGAGCTGGGCGGCAAGGTCGTGGAAGGGCTGCTGATCGTCCAGAACTACGACCGGGACGACGATTCGCCCCGCTTCAACGAGTTCCGCGAGGCCTACTTCAAGCGCTTCCAGAAGAATCCGGGCTACAGCGCGGTGGCGGCCTACGATGCGGCGATGGTGCTGTTCGAGGCCCTCTCCAGGCGCGCCGCCGGCGAGAGCGTGAAGGCGGCGGTGCTGCGCAACGGGCCCTATCAGGGGCTGCAGCAGCGCATCGTCTTCGACGCCAATGGCGACACTCAGCGCAAGGCGTTCTTCACCGAGATCCGCGACGGCGCTTACCGGAAGCTGGACGAAACCCTCTCCCGGTAAGCCGGGCCCGGGTCAGCGGTCGATCGGCAGGTTGCGACGCAACACGACCGGCACGCCGCCGAGTTTCTTCTTGGCCAGCCACTGGGCCAGCGCCGAATCCAGGTAGTCCGCGTGGCTGGGAAACCAGCGGGCCAGCTCGGCAGCAAACTCGCGGCCCACTTCCACATCGCCGGAGCGCACCAGGTCTTCCACCTGATAGGCCGATTCCATCACCGCGTTGTGATCGTCCACGTGGCAGTCCCGGGGCGGGAAGTCGGTCTCTTCCATCCACGCTTTCTCCTGCCCGAAATGGGCTTCGGCGTGTTCGATGAAGGCGCGCATCGCGGCGGCGAGATCGTCATCGGGGCAGGTCAGCAGCCGGTCGACGACCTCGACGAACTCCCGGTGCGTGTCGTCCATGGCCTCGAACCCGAGCAGGAAGGCGTCGGTCCACGGCAAACCCTGTTGATCGGTCATTTTCTGTGTTCTCCTGGCGTGTCATTCTTCGACCCTGCGCGGGCGAGGTGCCAAGGATAACCGAGGGCCGGCCGCGTTTGCCCTTGTGGGCGAAAAAATCTCGAGAATATTTTCAAGCCCACCGGAGTGCCACCCATGACGCCTTCAGGCTCCTCCCCGCAAACCGGTGTCCGTCCCCGCCTGCCGGCGGGCATCTGGGCGCTGGGGCTGGTGTCGATGCTGATGGACATCTCGTCCGAGATGATCCACGCGCTGCTGCCCGTCTATCTGGTGGGCGCGCTCGGTGCCTCGACGCTGGCGGTGGGGGTGATCGAGGGGATCGCCGAGGCCACCGCGGCGATCACCAAGGTGTTCTCCGGCGCGCTGTCGGACTGGCTGGGCCGGCGCAAGCTGCTGGCGGCCATCGGCTACGGGCTGGCGGCCTTCACCAAGCCGGTGTTTCCGCTGGCCGACACGGTGGGCTGGGTGGTCGCGGCGCGTTTTGTGGACCGCATCGGCAAGGGCATCCGCGGTGCGCCGCGGGACGCCCTGATCGCCGATCTGGCGCCGCCGGGGCTGCGGGGCGCGGCTTTCGGGTTGCGCCAATCCCTCGACACCACCGGGGCCTTTCTCGGGCCGCTGGTGGCGATCGGGCTGATGGCGCTCACCGGCGGCGACATCCGGCTGGTGTTCTGGGTGGCGGTGCTGCCGGCCTTCGGGGCCTTCGCGCTGATCAGCTTGGCGGTGCACGACGTGCCCCGGCCGGGCGCGGAGCGCGTGCGCGCGCCCCTGTCCCGCGCCGAGCTGGCCCGGCTGCCGGCGGCCTACTGGTGGGTGGTGGGGATTTCGGCGGTGTTCACCGTGGCGCGCTTCAGCGAGGCCTTCCTGGTGCTGCGGGCCCAGGAGCTGGGCGTGGCGTTGGCTTGGATTCCGGCGGTGCTGGTGGTGATGAACGTGGTGTATTCCCTGTCGTCCTACCCGGTGGGCGTCCTGGCCGACCGGATGCATCGGGGCAGCCTGCTGGGCCTGGGTTTTGCGATGCTGGTGGCGGCCGATCTGGCCCTGGCGCTGGTGGACGGCCTGCCCGGGCTGGCCCTCGGCGTCGCCCTGTGGGGCCTGCACATGGGCATGACCCAGGGCCTGCTGGCGGCGCTGGTGGCCGATGCCGCCCCGGCCGAACTGCGCGGCACCGCCTTCGGGGTGTTCAACCTGGCTGGCGGGCTGGCCTTGCTGGTCGCCAGCGTGGTGGCCGGCGGGCTGTGGGATGCCTTTGGCTCCCGCGCCACCTTCCTGTGCGGCGCGGCCTTTGCGGCGCTGGCCCTGGCGGGGCTGGCGTGGCGCCGGCCGGATTCGGCGCGCGGCTGAAAAATATTTCGCCTACCCTGTAAGAAAGCCGGGCGCCGCAGCGACTAAACGGCAGCCCGTGCATGTTGTGCGAGGCAGCCCCACCCCCGACAGGAGATTCACCATGAAAAAGACGTCCGCGATCACCGCCGTGCTGGCCACTTCCGCGCTGCTTGGCGCCACCGCTGCCCAGGCTGGCGACAACCCCTTCTCCGCCACGCCCCTGGCGGGCGGCTACCAGCTGGCCCAGGCCGACACCAAGCCGATGGACGGCAAGATGATGGACAAGCCCATGGACGGCAAGGCGGCCGATGCCAAGTGCGGCGCCGAGCGCAAGGCCGGCAAGAAGGCCGACGGCAGCTGTGGCGGCAAGAAATCCGACGCCAGCTGCGGTGCCGCCAAGAAGAAGGCCGACGCCTCGTGCGGCGCCAGCAAGAAATAAGCGCCCCGGCCGGCGCCTGGCCTGCGGGCGCCGGCCTGGGGTTTCGGCGCGAGCTGCTCGCCGAGCTGGAAGCCGGCGTGCCGGATGAGGTCGCCTTCTTCGAGCTCGCGCCCGAAAACTGGGCCGGCGTCGGCGGCGAATCCGCCCGCCGGCTGCGCGCCTTCACCGAGCGCCATCCCTTTGTCTGCCACGGGCTGTCTCTGTCGCTGGGCGGCGGGCTGCCGCTGGATGTGGATCTGCTCAGGCGCATCCGCGCCTTCATGGGCACCCACGGCATCGGCCTGTACACCGAGCACCTGTCGTGGAGCAGCGACGCCGCCGGCCAGCTGTACGACCTGCTGCCGCTGCCCTTCACCGCCGAGGCGGTGCGCTGGACGGCCGCGCGCATCCGCCAGGCCCAGGACGTGCTGGGCACGCGCATCGGCATCGAGAACGCGTCCCGCTACCTCACCCCGCCGGGGGCCGAGATGAGCGAGGCGCAGTTCATCCGGGCGGTGCTCGAAGAGGCCGACTGCCTGCTCCATCTGGACGTGAACAACCTCTTCGTGAACGCCCGCAACTTCGGCTTCGACCCGCTCGCCTTCCTCGATGCGCTGCCGCTGGATAGGGTGTGCTACCTGCACATCGCCGGCCATCACCGGGAGGCCGACGGCCTGCTGATCGACACCCACGGCGCGCCGGTGATCGGCGACGTGTGGGCGCTGCTTGATGCCACCTACCGCTGCGTGGGGCCGCTGCCCACCTGCCTGGAGCGGGATTTCGACTTCCCGCCGCTCGCCGAGCTCGGGGTTGAAGTGGCGCGCATCGCCGCCCTCCAGCAGCGTGCCCGGCAGGCGGAGGCCGCATGACCGGCCTGCAGGCTTTCCAGTCGGCCTTCGGCGCGCGCCTGCGGGGCGGGCGCAGCGTGCCGTGCCCACCCGGCGTGTCGGCACCACGGATGGCGGTGTACGAGACGCTGCTCTTCAACAACCTGCGGGGCTTTGTGGACCGCTGCTTTCCGGTCGCCCGCACCTGCCTAGGCGAAGCCCGCTGGACACGCCTGTGCCGCAGCTTCTACCGGGACTGGCCGTGCCATAGCGCGTGGTTCCGCGACATCCCGCGGGCCTTCGTCGATTATCTCGAGTCTGCTCCGCCTGCCGGGCTGCCCCGCTGGCTGGCGGATCTCGCCCGCTACGAGTGGGCCGAGCTGGCGGTCGATCTGATGGACGTGGCGCTGCCGCCCGTGGAGGCGGGCGCCAGCCTGCTGGACGACTTTCCCCAGCCCAACCCCGCGGCGCTGTCGCTGGCCTTTGCCTGGCCGGTGCAGCGCATCGGGCCGGATTTTCGCCCGCGCAAGCCGGCGCCGGTGTGCATCGTGGTGTATCGGGATGGGAGCGAGGTGGTGCGTTTCATCGAGCTCAGCCCGGCCTCGGCGCGTCTGCTCGCCCTGTGCGACGGCGTCACCCGAGGGCGGGCGGCCATCGAGACCCTGGCCGCCGAGCTAGGCCGCGCGGCCGACCCGGCCTTCGTGGCCTTTGGCGCGCACAACCTCGCCGCGCTGGCCGATGCCGGGGTGATCCTGGGGGCGCATCGGTGAGTGCCGCCGAGCTGATCGCCGATTTCCGCCCGCAGATGATCAAGTTTGCGCGCCTGCAGCTGCACGACGACGCGGCGGGGGAGGACGTGGTGCAGGAGGCCATCGAGGCGGCGTTGGCGGGGATCGACCGCTTTGCCGGGCGCTCGGCCCTCAAGACCTGGCTGTTCACCATCCTGCGCCACAAGATCATCGACAGCCTGCGGGAGCGCGGGCGCACGGTGCAGATTTCGAGCCTGGAGCGGGATGAGGAAGAACTGGACGAGACCCTCGACGGGCTCTTCAACGCCAGCGAGCACTGGCGCCCGGACACCCGCCCGCGGCCCTGGGCCGACCCCCACGCGGCGCTGGAGCAGCGTCAGTTCTGGCTGGTGTTCGAAACCTGCCTCGAAGTGCTGCCCGCCCGCACGGCGCGGGTGTTCATGATGCGCGAATTCCTCGGGCTCGAAACCGACGAGATCTGCGCAACCCTTTCCCTCACGACGAGCCACTGCCACGTCATCCTTCACCGGGCCCGGGCCGGGTTGAGGCAATGCCTCACCAACGGCTGGTTCGGTGCGGAGCCCGCATCATGCTGACCTGCAAGAAGGCAACCCATCTGATGTCGGCCGGCCTCGACCGGCCGCTGGGCCCGGGCGAACGCCTCAGCCTGCGCCTGCACCTGATCTTCTGCCGCGGCTGCCGGGCCTTCCGAAGCCAGATCGGCTGGTTGCGGAACATCAGCCGCGGTTTCGTGGGCCGCGACGACGGGCCGGATTAGCGGCGCTCAGGCGCTCCAGCGCGCCCGGCCGGCGTTCTTGGCCCGGTACATGGCGTGATCGGCGGCGATCAGCAGGCGCTCGGCGGTGTCGCCGTCGTTGGGGAAGCGGGCCACGCCCACGCTGCAGGCGATGCGCAGCACGTGCCCATCCACCTCGAAGGGCTGCGACAGCGCCTCGACAACCTTGGCGGCGGTGGGTTCGATGGCGGCCTGGCCTGCGTCGCTGGGCATCGCCACCACGAACTCGTCGCCGCCCAGGCGTGCCACGGTGTCCTCTTCTCGGAACAGCCGCTGGAGGCGCTGGGCCACCTGCTGTAGCAGCAGATCGCCCACGTCGTGGCCGAAGCGGTCGTTCACCGGCTTGAAGCGGTCCAGGTCGATGAACAGCACCACCACCTCGCACTGATGGCGGCGGGCGTGATGCACCATGCTCTCGAGTCGGTCGGAGATCAGCGAGCGGTTGGGCAGGCCGGTGAGGCGGTCGAAGTTGGCCTGGTGCCAGATCTCGCCGTCACGGCGGCGCAGTTCGGTCACGTCGGCCACCAGGGCCACCCGGTGTACCACGCTGCCGTCGGCGGCCAGCACGGCCGAGATCACCGCGTGGCCGGTGTAGGCCTCGCCGTCGCGCCGGCGCCCCTCGAAATCGCCGCGCTGGTGGTGCAGGTCGGCGGGGCCGAACAGCTCGCCCAGGCTCTTGCCACCCACCCGGCCGGCGGGAAGCGTCGAGATGTGCTGGCCACGCAGCTCGTCCACGCCGAAGCCGGTGATGGCGCTGAACGCCGGGTTGATGTCGACGATGCGGTTCCCGGTATCGACGATGACGATGCCTTCAGCCATGTAGTCGAGCACTTCGGACAGGTGCTCTTCCCGGTCGGCGAGGGCGGCCACCGCCCGCTCGTAGCGCTTGAGGGCGACCAGCAGCGCGCCGATCACGAGGAGCAGCAGCCCGCTGAAGATGCCCGCCTGCTGGATCGCCCAGGTGTTCTGGGCGCGCACCGGGGCGAGGGCATCGTCGAGGGCGATGCCGCTCATCATCACCAGCCCAGAGGGCAGGCGGGTCCAGGCGTAGTGGCGCAGGACGCCATCCACCGAGGCGTGGGCGACGTAGTGGCCTTCCTTGAGGCTGGGGCGGGTGATGTACTCCCGTTGCTGAGGCGCCTGCTTGCCGTAGTGGGCAGTGGGGTCGAGGCTGCGCAGCAGGACGTGGCCCTGGGCGGAGAGCAGGGTCAGGGTGTCGCGGGGGCCGCTCTCGAAGCGGGCGAGCTGTTCGGCCCAGGCTTCGGGCGAGACGGCGATGGACACCACGCCGTCGAAGTGGCCGTCCCGGCGGATGGCACGTGCCACCTGGATGCTCCACTTGCCGGTCAGGCGGCCCAGCACGGGCGGCGAGACCACCAGCCGGTCTTCCTGTTCGGTGGAGAGCTGGCGGAAGTAATCCCGGTCGCCCAGAAAATTGCGCGGCGACGGGCCGAGGGACGAGTAGGCCAGATAGCCCTCGGCGTCGATGCGGAACTGCTGGAGCACCAGCCCCGGCGGCATCGTCTCGGTGATCAGCCGGCCCTGCAGGGCCATCGCGGCGGGGCTGTCGAGGGAGGCGATGCGGGCTGTCCGGAGGGCGAAGTCGAAGCGCTCGATGCCCGCCTGCACCGTTGCGCCGGCGGCTCGGGCCTGGATCAGCGCCTGGGCGCGCAACCGGTCGTTGGCTTCCCGTTCGTTCTGCCCGGTGGACGTGAGCGTGTCGTACCAGATGATGCCCAGCGCCAGCAACGTGACGCCGATGATCGCGGCACGGACGAACTGCAACGGCCTGGCCGATCGCTGGGGTAAGAGCCGGGAAATCATGGGAGTGGGCCGAATCCTCGCCGTGTCTGCGTCATGCCGAGGTACGCAGGTCTGTGCAGGCCTCAGTGTGCATCAAGTCGCGCGCGTGGTGGATGTCGGGATGCGTCGCGGGCCCTCGATGACGCAAAAAGGCGCAGGCAGGCGTGACGTCATCATGGCGGCGGGTGCGTCCGGAGGGCGAAAAAACGGAGGACAGGCAAGGGGGTGTGTGGTGCTCATGGGCAGGATTGAACTGCCGACCTCTCCCTTACCAAGGGAGTGCTCTACCACTGAGCTACATGAGCACTGCACGTGCGCTGCAGAATGCGGCGCCGTCGGGTTGGTGGCTCACACCGCGGCCTGACGGCCTGAAGTGCGACAACCCTTGAAAAGCGGGGCGGATAGTATCAAGAGCGGCGGCCCCCCGCAAGGATGTCCGACGCATGATTGCCTGAAATCCGGCCGTTTTTCACGATTGTTGAGGCTTCGTGGGTGCCCGGCCGGCTTCAGGGTGTTCAGTAGCGCCGGGAGGGAGCCGGAGCTCCGCCGCTGCGCGGGGGCAGGTGACGGAAGGTGATGCGGCCCTTGGAGAGGTCGTAGGGCGACATTTCGAGGGTGACTTCGTCACCGGCGATGATGCGGATGTGGTTCTTCTTGAGCTTGCCGCCGGCGTAGGCGATCAGCAGGTGTTCGTTGTCGAGGGTGACGCGGTAGCGACCGTCCGGCAGGACTTCGGTGACCTTGCCGTGCATTTCGATGAGTTCTTCTTTGGCCATGTTCGGGCTCCTTGTGGCGGGCCGCGCATCCGGAAAAGGGTGGATGGGCCCGGGTTTCGCCTGGCCCGGTTGGGGCCGGGGAGGGCGGGTGCCGGCCACCGGGTGGGCGATCGGCACGAGTTGCCTGCGAGAAATATCGCGGGCGCAGGTGATTGGCGTGGTGGACAGCGAGGCTGGCGCGCCAGCTGAAAGCATCGGACCGGCGGAGGGCAGGCCGTTGCGGATGTGAATTCGATGGGGTGAGAGCACCGCCTGCGCAAGACGCGCGGACGACAATACGAATGCACGATTCAGATCGACATGATAGCACGGCCAGCGGCACCCACGTTGGGCCGTCTTGCCGGGAACCGGTAATGTTGCCGCTATGTCCGACTCTGGACTGCGGCAGATGCCGCCCGTTCAACGCACATCAAGGGGTAATCGATCATGTCGCTCAAGTTTCTGGGTATTGCCGGCAGCCTGCGCCAGAAGTCCACCAACAAGGGACTGCTGCGCGCGGCCCAGGCCAGCCTGCCGTCCGGGGTGAGCATGGAGTTTGCCGATCTGTCGGATGTGCCCTTCTACAACGCCGACCTCACCGCCAAGCCGGCGGCCGTCGAGCGCGTGCTGGCGCAGCTGGCCCAGGCCGACGCGCTGGTGCTGGCCTCCACCGAGTACAACTACTCGATGGCCCCGGCCCTCAAGAACATCCTCGACTGGGCTTCCCGCGAGCCGGATAACGCGCTCCTGGCCGGCAAGCCGGCGGCGATCATGGGCGCCGGCGGCGGGATGGGCACTTCCCGCGCCCAGTATCACCTGCGCCAGGTGTGCGTGTTCCTCGACCTGCATCCCCTCAACAAGCCGGAAGTCTTCGCCAACGCCTTTGCGGGCGCCTTCGATGGGGACGGAAACCTGACCGACGAGCGGCTGCAGAAGCTGGTCGCCGATCAGATGAAGGCCCTGGCCGACCAGACCCTGCGCACCAAGGCCTGATCCGCGCCGGCCGGGCCAGCCTTCAGTCGATGCGCTTGAGGAGCGCCGCGGCCGGCTCGACCAGTCCGGCCAGGGCCTCCTCGTCCAGGTCGAGCAGGCGCAGGCACGAAGGGCCGAGCTTGTCCCATTCGCGGGTCTGGCTGCCGCCGGTGGCCAGCTGAACCAGCCGCTCGGCGGTCTGGGCGATGGCGACGAGGCGCCGGGACGCGAGCGGCAGGCCGGAGTCGAAGCGGTCGAGCATCTCCGGGTCGTGGTGGCTGCGGATCGCCTGGGAGATGATCTCGGGCAGCCACCAGTTCTGGGCCAGCAGGCTGCCGACCACCGCGTGGTGGGTGGGCAGGGCGTCAAGCTCGTGGGCGGTGAACAGCCGCTCGCTGTCGCGGTTGGCCCGCATCAGGATGTCCCGATAGGTGCCGAAGCGGCGCAGCAGGATCACGATCCCGCAATCCCGGAACAGCCCGAAGGTGTAGGCGTCGTCGGCGCGCACGCAGGGCACCGCGAGGTGCTGGGCGAGCCAGCCCGACAGCGCGGCGATCTCGGCCGAGGTGTGCCAGAAGCGCTCGTAATGGGCGCTGTTCGGAAAGGCCTTGTGCAGGCTGATCGCCGCGATGGCCCGGCTGGCGGCGTCGAGGCCCAGCATCATCAGCGCCTCGTTCACCGAGCGCACCCGCAGCGAGAAGCCGAAGTAGGGCGAGTTGGCGGTCTTGATGAGGCCGGCGGCGAGGCTCACGTCGCGGCTGATGAGCCGGCCGACCATGAACATGTCGGGCTCGTCCCGGTGCATCTCGTGGCGGATCCGGTCGATGATCTGCGGCCGCGGCGGGATGTCGATGTCGCGGATCGAGCGCTCCAGCAGTGCGTCGACCACCGGATGGGCAGGTTTCGGTTGGTTCGTCATGGCGTGTTCCTTTGCTCAAGCCAGCCCAGCAAGGCTTCTTCGTTCATCGGCCGGGCCCAGATGAAGCCCTGGATGGCGTCCACCTCGGCGTCGTGGAGCGCGGCGAGCTGCTCCGGCGTCTCGACCCCTTCGGCCACCATCACCATGCCCAGCTCCCGGGCCAGCCGCGACATGGCACGCACCACCGCGTAGGCGCGCCGGTCGTCGGGCAGTACCTGCACGAAGGAGCGGTCGAGCTTGAGCTTGGTGGCCGGCAGGTCCTTCAGGCACGACAGGCTCGAGTAGCCCGTGCCGAAGTCGTCGATGGCCAGCCCGACCCCGGTTTCCCGGGCGCGGCGGAGGTTCTGCTGGACGATCTCGGATTCGTCCATCACCAGCGATTCGGTCAGCTCCAGCTCGATCAGGGCCGGATCGACGTTGGCGCAGATCAGCGCCCCGTGCAGCGCCGGCAGGAAGGTCGGCGAGGTGAGCTGGGCCCGGGACACGTTGATCGCCACCTTGGTGGGCAGCCCGGCGTGGCACAGGCGGGCGGCGAAGCGGGTGCCCTGGAGCAGGCTCCATTCGCCCAGGCGCACGATCAGGCCGGTCTTCTCGGCCACCGGAATGAAGCGCCCCGGTGCCAGCAGGCGATCGTGCACCCGGCAGCGCATCAGCCCCTCGACGGCTTCGATGCGGCCGTCGAAGGTGAGCACCGGCTGGAAGTCGAGGGACAGCCCGCCGGTCTCCAGCGCCAGATGCAGGTCGGATTCCACCGCCAGCTCCTCGCGGGCCAGCTGCACGCCGTGGCGGCCGCGGAAGGTCTCGCTGCCCGACACCACCAGCCGGTTGCCGCCCTGGCGCTTGGCGTCGAGCATCGCCCGGTCGGCGCGCTCGAAGAAGGCGTGCAGGCGCTCGCCGGCGGCGTGCTGGGCGAGCCCGATGCTGGCGGTGGGGTGGATCATCATCCCGTCCAGTTCGAGCGGCTGTTCGAGGGCCTGGGCGAGCTGCTGCCCGAGGGCCCGGGCCTCGCCCAGGCTGGTGCCCGGCAGGAGGATCACGAATTCGTCGCTCCCCATCCGCATGCAGTGGGCCGTCTGCGGCACGAGCCCCCGGATGAGGGTGGCGACATGGGCAATGATGCGGTCTCCGCCGCGATGCCCGAACGAGGCATTGACTTTGTGAAAACGGTCGAGATCCAGCCACAGCAAGGCCAGCGGCTGGTCCTTTGCGTTGACTGCGCCAATGACCCGACGGGCGAGGGACAGGCTCCCACCCCGGTTGAGGAAACCGGTGATGGGATCGACGGCGAACTTGTGGTTCGACATGCTGGCTCCATCGTCAGGATTGCAGGCGCGATTGCTCGCGGGGTCCGGCGTGTGCGGAAAGCGTGACGCCTTACCTGCAAGCGTATGAAAACAGCCCGTTACGGGCTTGACGATCCGCGCCTTTCGATTGACGATCTGCGCCACAAGAAAATTGGGGCGAGGACGCATGGCAACGACCAGTTCGCTGGCCACGGTGTGGCTGATGATGATCCGGATGTTCGAGCGGGAAGGGCTCGATCCGGCCGAGCTGCTGGCCGGGCTCGGCATTTCGGCGGAGCAGCTGGCGGAGCCCGGCAAACGTTTTCCGAGCCGCATCGCCGACATCGTCTTCGAGCGCGCCTGCCCGAGGCTGTCCGACCCGGCCTTCGCCCTGCATGCGGCGCGCTGCTGGCATCCCTCCAACCTGGGCACGATGGGCTACGCCTGGCTCTCGAGCAGCACCCTGCGCACCGGGCTCAAGCGCCTGGAGCGCTACGCCCGCATCCTCGGCGAGCGCTTCCGCTACACGGTGCAGGAATCGCCCGAGGGCCTGCGCTTCGTGTACGACCACGGGCGTGGCGACAAGGCGATCGGGCCGTTCATGACCGACTTCTCGCTGTCGATCATCATCGACATGTGCCGCACCAACTTCGGCGACACCTTCACCCCGCTGCAGGTGCGTCTGCGTCGGGCGCTCCCCGCGAGGCGCGAGGCCTGGGACACGTTCTTCGGCTGCCGCGTCGATTTCGGCGCTCCGGAAGACAGCTTCCTCCTCGCCAACGTCGATGCCGACCGGCGCCTGCCTACCGCCTACCGGGACATGGCGGCCACCTTCGACCAGATCCTCACCGGGCAGCTGGCCGAGCTCACCCGGGACGACCTCGTCACCCGCTGCAAGGCCCACCTGCTCGAACATCTCACCTCCGGCGAGCCCACCGAGCGGGGCCTCGCCGAAGCCGTCGGCCTCAGCCGCCGCACCCTGCAGCGCCGGCTGGCGGAGCATGGCATCACCTACAAGCGGCTGGTGGACGAGACCCGCGAGGCGCTGGCCCGGCGCTACCTGGAGAACCCCCAGCGCAGCCTCACCGAGATCACCTTCCTGCTCGGCTTTTCAGAGCAGAGCGCCTTCACCCGCGCCTTCCGCCGCTGGCACGGCGAATCCCCCAGCGACTACCGCCGTCGCTGCGCTGCCACGCCAGCCTGACCCATTACAGGGCATCCAGATCGGCCCGCAAGGCCTCCGCCCGCTGGCGGATCGCCGTGCGGGCGGGCTCGTCGAAGCGTTCCAGCTGGCGATAGACCATCCCCAGCCGGTGGTTGGCGCCCAGCCGCTCGCGGTTGCGGTCGAAGAAATCCCAGTACAGGGCGTTGAACGGGCAGGCGTCGTCGCCCGTGCGGGCCTTGGCCTTGTAAGCGCAGCCCTTGCAGTAGTCGCCCATGCGGTCGATGTAGGCGGCGCTCGACACGTAGGGCTTGGTGGCCAGCAGGCCGCCGTCGGCAAACTGGCTCATGCCCAGGGTGTTGGGCAGCTCGACCCACTCGAAGGCGTCGATGTAGATGCCCAGGTACCAGCGATGCACCTCGGCCGGGGCGAGCCCGGCGAGGAGCGCGAAGTTGCCGATCACCATCAGGCGCTGGATGTGGTGGGCATAGGCGTGCTCCAGCGACTGGCCGATGCTGTGGGCAAGGCAGCGCATCTTCGTCTGCCCCGTCCAGAACCACGTCGGCAGCGGCGCGTGGTGGCTGAACACGTTGTGGTCCACGTAGCCGGGCATGTGCGCCCAATACACGCCGCGCACGTATTCGCGCCAGCCGATGATCTGGCGGATGAAACCCTCGGCCGCCGCCAGCGGCACCTTGCCCTCGGCGTGGGCCGCCTCGACCCGCTGGACGACCTCCCGCGGGCCAAGCATCTTGGTGTTGAGGGCGAAGGACAGCAGCGAGTGGAACAGGCGCCACGCTCGGCTGCTCAGGGCGTCTTGAAAATCGCCGAAGTGGGGCAGCGCCTCGGCGACGAAATCCTCCAGCTGGGCCAGCGCCTCGCCACGGTTGAGCGGCCACCCGAGGCGATCCGCCGCCGGGTTGCCGAAGTGCTTCACGCCCGCCGCCTCGATGCGCTGCCACAGGGCCGAGTGGTCGTGGCGCACGCGCGGATCGGCCGGCTCGCGGGGCAGGCCGGGCCACGGCTTGCGGTTGTCGTGGTCGAAGTTCCAGCGCCCGCCCAAGGGCTTGCCGCCGGCCATCAGCACAGCGTGGCGGGTGCGCATGGAGCGGTAGAAGTGTTCCATCAGCCACTGCTTGCGGCCCTCGAAGAGCCGCGCGGCGTCCAGCCTGGCGGTGTAGAAGTGCTCGCTGCCGACCATCGTGGCGGGGATCGTCAACTGCCGCACCCACGCCGCGAGCTGCCGGTCGAGCCGCCATTCGTCCGGCGCCTGGTATTCGACGCGGGTGATGCCGTGGCGGGCGATCAGGGCGTCCAGGTTGGCGGTGAGCGACTGCTGGTTGGCCGGGTCGTCGATGGCGAGGTATTCGACGCGATGGCCGGCCCCGTCCAGCTGCCGGGCGAAGTCGCGCATCGCCGCGAAGATGGCGAGGATCTTCTGGGCATGGTGGAGGACGTAGTCGGTCTCCTGGCGGATCTCCATCAGCACGTGGATCACGTCCGGGCGGGGCTCGGCGAACCAGCTGTGGAGCGGGTTGAGCTGGTCGCCGAGGATCAGGCGCAGGGTGGTCATGGGGTGCTCCAGCAGGCCTGGTAGGCGCCGTCCGGGTCGTGCTCGGCGGCCTGCTTGTCGGGGTTGAAGCGGCGTCCGCCGCGCGGGTCGGTGCCTCGGCCGGTGATGTACAGCCAGTTGCCCTGGTTGCTGCACACGTCGAAATCCACCAGCTGGGCCTCGAACCACGCGGCGCCAGCCCGCCAGTCGCAGGCGAGGTCGTGGATGAGGTAGCTGGCGACGATCTGGCGCATGCGGTTGGAGAGGTAGCCGGTGGCGGCGAGCTCGCGCATCCCGGCGTCGATCAGCGGGTGGCCGGTGTTGCCGGTTTGCCAGCGGGCGAAGGCGGCGTAGTCGTGGGTCGGCGGTGCGCTGCCGGTCAGGCCGCCGGCGCGATACAGGTGTCGGCCGTGCTTGCGGTGGAGCAGGCGGAAGTGGTCGCGCCACAGCAGCTCGAACCACAGCCAGTACGTGCCGTCGCTGGCGCCGCGGCGGGCCTCGAAATCCTTGAGGCCGGCGTGGATCTGCCGCGCCGACAGGGCGCCGAGGGCGAGCCACGGCGAGAACTTGCTGGAGTCGTCGATGCCGGCGAGGCGGTTGCGGGTGGTCTTGTAGCTGTGGGGAAGGCCGCGGGCCAGATATTGGGCGAGGTGGGCGCGCCCGGCGCTGGCGCCGCCGTGGAAGGCGGGCAGGGCGTAGGGGAAGGCCGAGCGCGGGTCGGCGGGCGGGGGTGGAGCGGGCATCCGGTTGGCGCCCGGGAAAAGGCCGTCCGGCAGCGGCGGCAGGCGTGTCGGCGCAGGGATCGGCGCCGGTGGCCGGATGCCGGCGCCTTCGACGTTCTGGCGGAAGGCGGTGAAGACATCCGGCAGGTTGGCGGCGTCGAACGGCAGCGTGGAAGGATCGAGCAGCGTGGATTGCCAGTGGGTCTCGACGGTGATGCCGGCGGCGCGCAGGGCTGCGATCTGGGTTTCCTCCTCGGGCGCCGGAATCACCTCGCAGACGATGCCCGTGGCGCCGGTGTGGCTGACGAGATCGGCAAGGCGTTCGACCGGGTCGCCGTGCAGTTCGACCAGCCCGCTGCCGGCGGCCCTTAGCTGCGCATCCAGATCGGCGAGGGCGGTGGCGAGGAAATGCCGGCGATGGGGCCCGACGCGCTCGAAACCCCACGCGGTGCGCTGGGCTGGCGGGTGGATGAAGACGGGGATGAGCCGGTCGGCGGCGTGGGCGGCGCGGGTGAGGGCCGGGTTGTCGGCAAGCCGCAGGTCGGCGCGGAACCAGTGGATGACGGTGTTCATGGCGTGGCTTTGGTCGGCCGCGTGCGGCGGCAGCGCTCGGAGCAATACTTCACTTCGTCCCACACCCGCGCCCACTTCTTGCGCCACGCGAAGGGGCGGCCGCAGCAGGGGCAGGTCTTGGTGGGCAGGGTGGGTTTGGCGTGGGCCATCACAGATCCAGTTTCAGTTGGGCCTTGTCGGCGGCTTGCCGGGCGCGGGGGCTGCCGTTGGGTGCGCGCTTGCGCGAGCCGTGGCGGGCGACGATGGCGGCCTTGGCGGCGCGCACCTCTGGCTGGGCGCGCAGGGCGAACAGGCGGGCCTTGGCGCTGCGGGTGGCAGCGTCCAGATCCACACAGGGCTCGGGAATGTCGCCGGGGGCCAGGCCGTGGGCGGCTTGCACCGCGGCGGGCATGCGCCAGGGCTCGAACAGCCAGCTGTCCGGCACCTTGCGCAGGGCGGGCAGCCAGCGGCGCACGAAGTGGCCTTTCGGGTCGTGGTCGCGGGCCTGTTTGATGGGGTTGTAGATGCGCGGCAGGTTGATGCCGGTGGTGCCGGACTGCATCTGCATCTGGCTCCAGTGGATGCCCGGCTCGTAGTCGAGGAACTGCCGCGCCAGCCACAGCCCGACCGGCCGCCAGTGCAGCCACAGCGGGTAGGCCGCCACCGAGACGAGCATCGCGCGCATCCGGAAGTTGATCCAGCCGGTCTCGCGCAGCATGGCGACGCAGGCGTCCACCAGCGGCCAGCCGGTGCGTCCGGCGGTGAGGGCGGCGAAGTGGGCCGGGTTCCAGTCGGCCTCGCGCAGCCCGTCGTAGCCCCGGTGAAGGTTGCGGAATTCCAGCGCCGGCTCGCTCTCGAGCTTCTGGATGAAGTGGCAGTGCCAGTAGAGCCGGCTGATGAAGGCGGTGAGGCCGTTGCGCTGGGCGCCGGCGGGCAGGCTGGCGACGGCCTGGCGGGTGGCGTGGACGATCTCGCGCAGGCTGAGGCAGCCAAAGGCGAGGTAGGGCGACAGGCGCGAGCAGGCGGTGGGGGCCGAAAGAGGCGACGAGATGCCGCCCCGGTACTGCCGGCTGCGCTCGGTGAGGAAGTCGTCCAGCACCGCGAGGCCGGCTGTACGACCGCCCCGCTGGCGTCCCGGCGGATCGTCGTCACCGAGGCCCAGCGCGGTGGCGGTGGGTGGCGGGGTGTCGGGCCAGGGCAGCGGCGCGAAGCGCAGTTGAGGTGGCTCGGGCAGGCAGGGTTGGCCGACGAAGGCTTCCCAGCGGGCCTGCCAGGTGTCCCGGTCGGCGAGGCGGCGCACCACGCCGAACTGGGGAAATTCCTGCCAGCGCACGCCGTGGTCACGGCACCAGCGGGCCACCGCGATGTCGCGCCGGTAGGTGAGGCCGTTGCCGGTCTCCTCGTGGGAATACAGCGCGCCGAAAGGCGCCTCGGCGTGGAGGCGGCCCAGCACCTCGGGCATTTCACCGGTGACGAGGTGGATGCAGCCACCTCGCTCCCGCAGCGCCCGGTACAGGTCGCGCAGGCTTTCGAGGATGAAGGCGTAGTGCTGGCGGGCGGCGTCGGGCTCGGCCCACAGGGAGGGCTCGACCACGTACAGGCACAGCACCGGGCCCCGCAGCGCGGCGGCGGAGAGCGCTGCGTGGTCGTGGAGCCGCAGGTCGCGCTTGAACCAGACGACGCTGTAGTCCATGGGCGCGGCCGGTCAGGGGCTGGCGAAGTGCTGCAGGACGTCCTGGGCGAGGCTGCGGCCGCTGAGCCACGCGCCTTCCACCTTGCCGCCGTTCAGCCAGTCGCCGCACAGGCCGATGCGGCGGTCCACGTCCCACACATGGCAGGCGTCGAGGGGCGGCTCGGTGTCGGCGTAGCGCCAGCGGTGGGCGGTCCAGGCCTCGGGCGGCGGTGCGCCCAGCTCGGCGAAGGCGCGGAGCAGGGCGTCGGCGACGGCTTCGGGCGTGGCCTCGATGTGGGCCTCGCTCCATTCGGCGGTGGCGTGGAGCAGCCATGTCTCGCCGCTGGGGCGGCCGGGCTTGCTGCTGTCGCGGGCGATCCAGCGCAGCGGGCCGCTGTTCACGAAGGCGGCGTCGAAGGGAAGCGCGACGGGGGCGTCATAGCGCAGCATCAGCGCCCAGCTGCCGCGCATGTTGGCGCGGGCGGAGAGGTTCGCCAGGCCCGGCGCGGGCGAGCGCAGCAGGGGCACGGCCTGGGGGGCAGGTACCGCCAGCAGCACCGCGTCGAAGCGCGTGGGGTGCAGGCCGTGCTCTGCCGAAACGAGCCACCAGCCGTCGGGGCTGGGGCGGATCTCGGTGACGGTGGTCTGCGCCGTGAGGGGCAGCGCGTCGGCCAGAAAGCGGGCGGGGGCGGTCATGCGCGGCACGCCGACGAAGCGTTCGAGGGCGAAGTCGGCGCCGTGCTCGCCGGCTTCGCCTAGTACGGCAATGCGGGCGCGCCACAGATCGGCGACACCCGCGTGCTGCCAGCGGGCGACTTCGGCACGGAAGGCTGGATCGCGGGCGGTGAAGTACTGGGCGCCGTGGTCGCACTGCCAGTCGTCGCCGCGGCGGGTGCTCATCCGCCCTGCGGAGCCGCGGCTCTTGTCGAGGAGGGTGAGGTCGATACCCGCTGCCTTGAGGGATGTTGCGCAGGACAAACCGGCAATACCTGCACCGATGACGGCGACTTTTGGGTTTGATTTCAATTTTTGTCCTAGACAAAAAAGGAGGGTGCCCCATAATACAGCGCATCAGGAGCCGTTCAAAGCCGATTACGAGCGGCCACGTGCCGAGGGAGTTGTCATGGACAGGATTGCACTTGTCACCGGTGCCGCCGGTGGGTTGGGGCGGGCAGTGGCCGCCGGGCTGGCTGCCGATGGCTGGCGGCTGATTGTCGTGAGCCGCGATGCCGCTCGGCTGGCCGCAGCCTTTGGCGACCGGCACCTGCAGATCGAGGCCGACTGCAGCACCGTTGCCGGGGTGCGGCAGATTTTCGAGCGGGCTGCTGCGGCGGGCCTGCTCCCCACTGCGCTGGCCCACTGCGTCGGCAACATCCGGCTGGGTTCGGTGCATCGGATGTCCGAAGCGGATTTCGACGACTGCCTGCGCGCCAATCTGGTGAGCGCCTTTCACACCCTGGGTGGCTTCATCGGCGCCCTGCGCGAAGCGCGCAGCCCGGGTTCGGCAGTGCTGGTGTCGTCAGCCGCGGCGCAGATCGGCACGCCCAATCACGAAGCGGTGGCGGCGGCCAAGGCGGGGGTGGAGGGGCTTGTCCGCGGTGCCGCGGCGAGTCACGCGGCAGCGGGCATCCGGGTGAATGGCGTGGCGCCGGGCATCATGGACACGCCCGCCACCTCAGCCATCCTCGGCAGCGCCGCCGGGCGGGATGCGGCCGCGCGGCAATATCCGCTGCCAGGCATCGGATCGGCGGAGGAATTGGCGCAACTGATGGGCTGGCTGCTGTCGGAGCACGCAGCGCGGGTGACGGGGCAGGTATGGGCGATGGACGCCGGCTTCACGCGGATTCGTCCATTGGTGAAGTGATCGCGCCTGGATTGGCGGCAGGATGCCGTCGGGCGTGATGCGAGCACAAAAACAAAAAGGCCAGTCCCGGAGGACTGGCCTTTTCTGAATCTGGTGGGTTGTGAGTGGCTCGAACACTCGACCTACGGATTAAGAGCCCGAAAACCTCGCTCCGGACCGAGCATCGCGGCGCTTGGGCGTCGTTCTAGGTGTCATGCAAGAGGGCGCGCCCGGGACGCGTCGGGCATTGGCTCTATCTCCATGCCGGATTCACCGCCCCTTTCATAAGTGATTGTCCGGTATTGTTTTTTTCTGATTGCTGAGATGTCCGATGAGCCTGCGCATGCCCTGATTGGACGTGCGATGGATCGGGGTGGGACCGGGCATTCTCCGGTCCGATGCGAGGCGTTTCCCGTTGGGGGAGAACGCCCGTCCGAGTTCGTGAAGCCAGTCCTGGCGCGGGCTTTCCCTCTGTTGGGACCGGGTAAGGACCGGGGCGTCCGAAACGCTGTCGGTACGGCGATCGAAAAGTCCTTAGTTCAGTATGGGAGCCGGGGTCTGCTTCCAACCTATAATCTGGTGGCTAACCGACTCCGTCAGTATCCCCGCGATGAAAACCGTTCCCGTCGGCAAGGCCAAGGCCCAGTTCTCCAAACTGCTCGTCGAAGTTGAACTGGGCGAGGAGGTCACCATCATCCGGCGTGGTCTGCCTGTTGTCCGGATCGTTGCGGCGGTAGAGTCTCCTGTGGCTGCCCTCACCCAGCAGGCGCAGGTCGCCGGCGTCTTTGCGCGCCTGCGGGAGATGCGCCAAGGGCGTACGCTGGGCGGCAGTCTTCGTGAAGCGATCGAGGGCGGCCGCGATTGATCGACCAGTAAAAGGGACCGTGCCCCGATCTGGCGAGTCAGCGGAGTGCTGCCAACGCGGCTTCGGGCGCCTTGTCCAGAACCTTGAGCAGCGCCTTCGCTGCGCCAGTCGGGCTGCGCTTACCCTGTTCCCAGTTGCGAATGGTGTCGAGCGGCACATCGATCCGCTCTGAAAACTCTGCCTGGCTCAATCCCAGGCGCCGGCGAACCCGACGGGCGAACTTCGCGGCATCAAGCAAGGCTTGCGTTTCATCGGCAGCTTGCTGGGTGGCGATCTCTTCATCCGATGTCGCGTCAACGCGAGCGGTGTCAATCCGGCCGAGCTCCAGCGAGGTGGGGACCGCGGGGTCAATCGTCACGCGTACTGTCTTCATAGTGTCGGACCTCTCGTTGGTTTGCCTTGCGTGCGGAAATAATGCGCAGAACGTCATCTCGTGGCGTATAGACCACGACGAAAAGACGCTGTTCGATCTTTCCCAACAGCTGATAGCGCTCTTCGCCGTAGCTGTGGCGCGTATCGGCCTGAATCAGGCGATCAGGATCGAAGAAAGCGCGTGCCGCGTAGGCGAAGTCGAAACCGGCTCACGGAAGCAAGCGTCGCTCTTGGCTTCGTCCCATTCGAAATTCATGGGTGTAGTGTAGTTCAGTGAACTACCCCTGGCAAGTTCTTGGCGACGGGCGAAACGGCTGCTTGTTTCTGATAGTAGGTGTTACCAGAACACCCGGGTCCGCGTGCATGTCCCGGGATGGGGACTGGTGTACGCGCGAGTTACACCGATGACACGGGCGCATTCGTGATCGTTGTTAGTCCCATCGTGCCGGATCTGTCGCAAATGTTTCGCTTTCAAGGCGGCGCAGTTCGGAGAAGCTCGTCGTGCTCTGCTTGATCTCCTGCCATGCCCGGGCGAAGGCGGGCATGGCAAGGTTGGATTGGATCCCGGAAGACCATTCTTTCCACACGTCCGCGCTGATGCGCTTACGCCTGCGCAGACACACCTGCTCGTTCGACAGGTCGATGTACCGAAAGAGTTGGCCGAACGCGCTTTCGTATTCTTCATCGTCCAGCGCCTGGCCGAGAAGGGCCTTGGTAGGGATCTGGCTGGCCAATTCTCGATACTCCTTGGCGAGCCCGTCCTCGAACTGCAATTGTGCGATGTGCTTTGACGCATTCAGTTGGCCAAACGCGCACAAGACTCCGATCGCGCCGATCATTGCGGCGATAGCCGATACCCATTCTGGTGTGATGTTCATCTTGATTTAAAGCATGCTCGAAGACAGCGCCTGGATAGGGAGATTACACCGCTACAAGGCCATTCTTCTCATGACATTCGGCCGCCTCCTCCGCATAATGCTTGGCTGTCCAGGGTTTGGGCATCGTCTTGTCATTGTGGATTCGAGGGGTTGGGTATGGCCAAGTTGCACACGCATCTGAGGAGGGCGCTGCTGTCGATTGTTCCTGCCGATGGTTCGGCGATCGGCAACACGGCGCTGCGGCGTGAGATCGAGAACGCGCTGGCTGCCAAGGGGCTGGAGATCGCTGAGGACGATTACTGGCAGGTCCAGAGCGAACTGGTGGCTGAAGGCGTGCTGATCAAGGGGGCCGGGCGTGGCGGATCGGTCCGGCTTGCCGAGGTGCCCGAGGACGATGAGGGCGCGGATTTCTCCCTTGAAGCTCAAGAGGCACCTGAACCCGAGCCGGTGAAGGCCCCCCGCAAGGCCCGCGCAACAGTGGCGACTTCGACCCCCAAGCGCACCGCTGCCGAAGAGGCGCAGATCATCTCGTACCGCCATCAGGACAAGCGCAAGAACAACCCCGAGGTTGGCATGGTCACGCCGGCCACTGACCCCGAGGCCGGCAAGACTCGCTGGGCCTTCGACCCGCACCTCGACCCCGCCCTGCAGTTCGATCCGCAACGCGGGCGGGTCGAAGCCGTCATCGACGAGGCCCTGGCCAGCGGTGACATGGAGCGCATGCGCAGCGCCCTCGAAGAACTCAAGCGTCTGCAGACCCCCTACCTGAACTGGGCAGGTAAGGCTGAGCGCACTAGCTTCGAGGTGGACACGGTCAGCCTGCACGTCCACGAACGTGTAGATCCGGCCAGCATCCTCTCTGCCGTTCGCAAGGCGATGAAAGGCGAAGGCAAGAGCACAGGAGCTGCCAAGGCCATCCAGCCCGGCCTGTTCGATGCGCCGTTCGAGAACCTACCCCTGCGCGATGCCATCGACTTCTACCACCACGAACGGGGCTGGGCGAATCGCCTAGTCGCAGGCGACTCACTGCTGGTAATGAACAGCCTGCTCCAGAAGGAGAGCATGGCCGGCAAGGTGCAGATGGTCTACATCGACCCCCCCTACGGTATCAAGTACGGCTCCAACTTCCAGCCTTTCGTTGGCAAGCGCGACGTCAAGGACCGAAACGACGCCGACTTGACTCTGGAACCAGAGATGATCAAGGCTTTTCGGGACACGTGGGAACTTGGCATTCACTCGTACCTAACCTACCTGCGTGACAGGCTGCTGCTGGCGCGTGAACTGCTGAGCGAGTCGGGTAGCGTGTTCGTCCAGATATCCGACGAGAACTTGCACCATGTCAGGGAGATCATGGACGAAGTGTTCGGAGCGGAAAATTTCATTTCTCTGATCACCTTCCGCACCGGCAGCGGCTTCACCGCTCGCTATATCAAGACAACCTCAGACTACTTGGTCTGGTACGGTAAATCCAAGGATAGAACTAAGTACCACCAGCTATTCGAGTTCAAGCAAACAGGAGAAGGAACTTACTTCGACAGAGCAGAACTCGACACAGGACGAACCGTCGACCTAGCGACAATTGAACGCGACGGTCTGGAAGATCGTGTGAAGGCATACATTGCTTATCGCCCCCTTGTTTCTGGTGCGTTCTCCCAAAGTACCACCTTTAACATTGAACTACGTGGCCAAAACTTTCACCCTGGTGGCAACCGCTGCTGGAAGACAACTGCCAACGGATTGCGAAATCTAGAAAGTAGTAATCGCATCCAGTTCGCCACCAACACTCTGAAGTTCATAGCCAAGAGCAGCGACTTCCCATGCCAAGAGATTACACATGTCTGGAATGACACAATGGAACTCTTGGGTAAAGACTACGTTGTCCAAACAACAACGAAAGTGATCGAGCGCTGCCTCCTTATGACAACCGATCCAGGTGATCTCGTCCTTGATCCCACTTGCGGCTCTGGAACTACCGCTTTCGTCGCCGAGAAGTGGGGCCGCCGCTGGATCACCTGCGACACCTCACGCGTCGCTATCACTCTGGCTAAGCAGCGCCTGATGACTTCGAGCTTCGACTACTTCGACCTGAAGTACCCGCACGAAGGTCTGAAAGGCGGCTTCATCTATAAGACCGTGCCGCACGTCACCTTGAAGTCGATCGCCAACAACCCCGACATCGACAGCATTTACGAGCGGATGCGCCCGGCCATCGAGCAACTGCTCGGCAATCTCAACACCGAACTGGCCAAGCACCCGGCTGAAGCCTTCATCGTCACCGAGGGCGGACGCAAGGGGAAAAAACTCGACTTCGCCAAGGGCGATACCCTCCAGGAGTGGGAAGTGCCCTTCGATGCACCGACCGACTGGCCCGAGGCGGTGACAATGATCCACGACAAGTTCCTGCACGCCCGCCGGCACATGCAGGGGTTGATGGATCAGTCGATCGCGGCTCACGCCGACCAGGAAGTTCTCTTTGACCAGCCCAGCGTTGCCAAGAACCGCTTGCGCATCACCGGCCCGTTCACCGTCGAGGCGGTCCCCTTCCCCAGCGTCAAGGCACTGGACGAGGCCAGCGGCCCTGACGAGGCCGACACCAGCATCGCTCGTACCGGCGAGTCTGGCCGCCAGCATCAGTGGCGTGACGAGCTTCTAAAAGCAGGGATTCGCGGGAAGGCTGGGCAGATGCTCAAGTTCGCCGACCTCGAAGCCCTCCCTTCGGATCACGACATCCGTAACCTCCATGCCGTCGGTCACCTCGACAGCGGCGAGCGTGTCGTCGTGAGCTTCGGTCCCGAGCATGCTGCGCTGGAGCAGCGGCAGGTGGCTAACGCCCTCAACGAGGCGGGTAATCTCTTCCCCCTGCCGAAGATGATCGTTTTCTGCGCCTTCACCTTCGATCCGGAGGCCGCCAAGGACATCGACGCCCTCAAGGGCATCACCGCGCTGAAGGCTCAGATGAACACCGACCTGCTGACCGAGGACTTGAAGAAGGCGAAGTCGTCCAACCAGAGCTTCTGGCTCATGGGCCAGCCCGAGGTCGAGGTGCGTAGCCTCAAGGATGGTCGCTACGAGGTCGAGGTGCACGGCTTCGACTACTTCGACACCGTCAAGGGTGAGCTCGTATCCGGCGGCAAGAGCAAGATCGCAATGTGGTCGCTCGACACCGACTATGACGAGCGCAGCGTCTTCCCCCGTCAGGTGTTCTTCCCGATGGCAGGCAAGGGGGAGGGTTGGGAAAAGCTCAAGAAGAACATCCGGGCGGAGCTGGACGAGTCCAAGCTGGACAAGTTCCACGGCACCATCAGCCTGCCCTTCGAGGCAGGCGACAATCGCAAGATTGCGGTCAAGATCGTGGACGACCGGGGTATCGAGTCGCTCAAGGTCATGTCGCTGAAGTAAGGGGCTGCTAATGACTGCACCAAAGTCCCTGATCATCAATTCGCCTTTCTTGCGCCCGACGCACCACTGGTTGCGCCAGAGCGACAGCAAGCTGGAACTAAAGGAAGGGCGACGACCAGCGGGTTACGAAATTTTCGACACGCGGAACAACACCGTCCGCACCGTCGAGCTTGATCTCGTCAACCGCATTCGCGAACGGGTCGATGCATGGCGAGAGGCCGGCTACCCCGGCGTCACCACCGTCACCCGCCAGTTGCTGGAGCACTGGCAAGACCCGGACGCCAGCCGCCAGAACGCCTTCTACTTCTGCCAGATCGAGGCCATTGAGACTCTGATCTGGCACGTCGAGGCCCCACCCGACTACCAGCAAGGGATTGCCATACCGGGCGATGGCGGAGTCTGGGAACGCCTTTGCAGCAAGATGGCGACCGGCAGCGGCAAGACTACCGTGATGGCGATGATCATCACCTGGCAGGTGCTGAACGCGCTGACCTACCCGAAGCGCAACAAGGACTTCTCGCGCACGGTGTTCATCGTCGCCCCTGGCCTCACCGTCAAGGAACGCCTTCAGGTGCTGCGCCCCGGCCACCCGGAGAACTACTACGACACCTTCGGTCTCTGCCCGAACGAAGGGCTGCGCCAGAAGCTGAACCAGGTCGAACTCGGCATCGAGAACTGGCACAGCCTGATGCCCCTGAAGGAGCAGGAGCGCTCCGTGGTCAAGAAAGGCGCCGAGAGCGACGAGGCCTACGTCCGCCGGGTGCTCGGCAAGCTGTCCGGCTACAAGGACATTCTGATCATCAACGACGAGGCGCACCACGCCTACCGCAAGCCGGCCGAGGTGAAGGTCAGCAAGAAGGATGCGGAGGAACTCGGCATCGACCTGGAAGAGGCCACCCGCTGGATCGAGGGGCTGGACCGCATCCACAAGATGCGTCGGATCATCCGCTGCTTCGACCTGTCGGCCACCCCGTTTGCCCCTACCGGCAAGACCAGCACAGAGTCCTCGCTGTTCGAGTGGGTCATCTCCGACTTCGGCCTGAACGATGCCATCGAGGCTGGTCTGGTCAAGACGCCCCGCGTAGTCATCCGCGACAACGCCTTGCCCAACGCCCAAACCTACCGAAGCAAGCTGTACCACCTCTACCGCGAGCCGGAGGTCGGCGAGGATCTGAACCGACGCGGCGCCGAACCTCACGAAGCGCTGCCCCAGATCGTTCAGGAGGCCTACACGCTACTTGGTGCCGACTGGCGAGAAACACTCAAGTCGTGGCAAGCCAACGGTCATGCTTCGCCCCCGGTGATGCTGACCGTCTGCAACCGGACCGAAACGGCAGCTCGCATCGAGCACTACTTCCGTCACGGCGACGCCTACTGGCCTGAGCTGAAGGCCCCGGAGAAGACGCTGCGTGTCGACTCCAAAGTGCTCGACAAGGCCGAAATCGGAGAAGCTGCCAGCAGCGACAAGGAGTACGAAGCTGTCCTGAAAGCGATCGTTGAAGCCGCCAACATTCCGGAAGCCCGCAAGGAGCTGCTGCGGGCGGTGAAGAAGGAAGAGTTGCTGCGCGCCATCGTCGACAACGTCGGCAAGCGCAACACCGCCGGCCAGGACCTGCAGAACGTCATCTCCGTCGCCATGCTCTCCGAGGGCTGGGACGCGAAGAACGTTACGCACATCATGGGCCTGCGTGCCTTCACCAGCCAGTTGCTCTGCGAGCAGGTGATCGGCCGTGGTCTGCGTCGCGTGTCCTACGATACCGAGCCGGTCGTCTGCCCGGACGGTGTTGAACGTGACTTGTTCCTGCCGGAATTCGTCAATGTCTTCGGCGTGCCGCTGTCCATCTTCCAGGATGGCGAGGGTGGTGAGCCGCCACCGCCCCCGAAGCACAGCACCCAGATCGAATCCATCAAGGACCGCAGAGAGTTGGAGCTTGCCTGGCCGAACGTGCTGCGCGTCGACTTCGTTGTCCGGCCGGAACTGGTGGTCGACTGGTCGAAGGTGCCAACGCTCAAGCTGGACCCGGCCCAGATTCACGTCAGCGCCGACATGGCACCCGCCCTAGGCGGTGCGGCCGATCTCGCCAAAGCCGTATCGATCGACCTGGAGAAGCTGCCTGAGGAGTTCCGCCTGCAGCGCCTGTTGTTCGTCGCAGCCCGCAAGGCCTTCGAGACCTTGCAGCATGGCTTCACGGGTGGCCGGGAGTCGCTGATCCAGCAACTGATCCGACTGGTCGAGCAGTTCTTCAACTCCGACAAGCTGGACATTCCATCGCTCTTCCACCAAGACCCGCTGCGCAAGCGGATTCTGATCGCGCTGTCGATCGACAACATCGTTCAGCACGTGATCGAGCAGGTCCATCAAGAGAACGCCGAGCGCCTGGAGCCGGTGTTTGACCCCGAGTTCCCGATCGGCTCCACCCGCGTGATGCGGACGTGGTACTCGACAAAACCCTGCCTGGAAACGACGAAGTCACAGATCAGTCATGCGGTGGTCGACAGCACCTGGGAGCACTACACCGCGCAGGTGCTGGAGAAGCGCACCGATGTTTCGGCGTACGCGAAGAATGATCACTTGGGCTTCCAGCTCCATTATCTATGGCACGGTAGCAGGCGGAAGTACGTCCCCGACTTTCTCATTCGTCTCGCTAACGGCAAGCATCTTGTCCTGGAGATCAAGGGCGAAGATTCTGACCAGAGCCGGACCAAGCGCCGGGCGTTGGATGCGTGGGTTCGCGCGGTCAATGCCAGGGGCGGGTTCGGTACATGGTGCTGGGACGTGGTGAAGGCGGAGCCGTCGAAAGTGGATGACGTAATCAGCCATCACAGTAGAAACGCTGCGCATACGGAGCCGATTGGTGAGGGGGTGTTGGTTCCTGGCGGGAGGTGAAAACCGGGTCGTGAAAACAGGTCATCGATGCCATAACCGGAGTCGTCGATGTTGTCCGTGCAGATCGCCCCAAGCCTTCCCGCCAAGCCCCGGCCTGGCCTCCGTCGTCTCGCTCCGCAATCGCCCACGATGGGTTTCCTGTCCCGCGCTGCGGCGCTGCCCGGCAAGTCCCTGGCGCTGGCTGCAGCCTTGATCGCCGCCGCGATTTCAGCACGTTCCCCGACCGTCTCCTGCGGGTGCTGGGTGCGCAGCCAGTTCGCCCTCAGCCCGGATGCCGTGTGTGATGGGCTCACCCGCCTCGAAGCCGCCGGGCTGGTTCGCGCCAGTCGTCGGCGAGGGCGACACCCTATCGTGACGCTGATCGACAGCTCCGGTGATGAACTCGTGCTGGAGGGCTGGCCGGCGACGGTGTAAGCCTTGAGAAGGGGAGTGGTATACGACCAAGTTACACCGGCGGTCACCGGGCGGTCGGCAGCCGGGGTGTTGGTGGCAACGAATACTGCTGCGACTGCGACAACATCACGCCAAGTGCGCGACGCTCGACGAGCGGCGTGCACTTGGCCTACGTAGCCCGTGTGCTCCCGGCGCACGGGCGTATATCCCTCTTCACGCGTCGCGCCAACGCGTCCTCATGCTTTACCTCCCTGGAAGCTAAGCGCCCGGTTTCGACGGCCTTAGGTGTCCGTGAGCCACCTTGTCTGCTGGCATCGTGGGCGGGTCTGGTCAGTCGGCCAGACTTCATCACGAATCCCCGAGATTGTCGGGAGAGAGGTCACCAGCATGAAGCAGAAACAGAACGCCGCGGACACGCCCGTCGCCGTTGTCAGCGCAGAAGACATTCAGGGCTGCCGCAATTCCATCTTGTGGAGCCTGCGCGCCGTCGGTACGGCCATGGGTCTGCTCGGTATCGAGGATGAGGAATTCCAGCAGAGGGTCGTGGAAGACGATGATTACTTCCTGATGGTCCTCCAGCTCCTCAAGATGCTGGTCGTCGACCGGGGGTACGCCGAGAGCGTGGCCGATGTGCGGGAGAAGCTGCAGCACAAGATTGCCCAGGCCGTCGCCGTCCGGAATGATCCGGATACTGAAGCGCTCATCGCGGCCGATATCGACTTCGATCAGCTTCCGCCGATGCCTGACTTTTCCGGGGAGATGATCGATGCGCTGCGTCCGTCTGTCCGTGTTGCCCACTGTTCCGGAGCGTAATCATGAGCTACTGCGAAGCCTTCAGCCGTCAGATTCTCGATCCTAACGGGGATCTCCTGGCGCTCAATCAGAACTGCAGCGTCCAGCTCGACCTCGATGTGCCTGCGGTCGTCGTGCGGGAGGGGAATTTCATCCTCGGTTTCTACGATGCGTGGGGTGAGGATGATGAGCTCTTGTTCATCCGGGACGAGCTGATCGCCGTTCTGATGGACCCTTTCCATGCTCCGGCTCCCGACTGGTGCCCGCTCTTCGGCGTTTTGGCTGATGTAGTGTGTTGTCCAGTGCCCCAGCACGGGCGGTGATTGTTGTTGGCCCGGAACGGTGTGATGCCGTTCCGGGATTTTGTCTTTTAAAGGATGGGATTGATGTCCAGGGAATTGAAGGCGCTGGAATACCCCGCGTGGTCCGAGTTCCTCGCGTTTGAAAAGGCTTACCTGCAGTGCCTGACCGAGATCGCCCATGCCCGGCGGGGTCGCCCGATCGCTCGGGAGGTGGTCAAGGATGGTGTTGTCCACGTGACCACCGTTCGGCGGGAGGCCGGTCTCTATACCCCGGATGTGTGTGGGTGTATCGACAATGGCCTTGCGTTGCTGCGGCAAGGGGCGGTCGGCGCCTGGTTGCTCAGGGTCCGTCAACTCCGGCTGGATGGCACCGTCCGGCCGGCGCGGCGTGCCTTCAAGGTCGGCCAGGACGGGCGTGATGACGAAGGGCAGGGGCAGAACGCGTGGCATACGATTCGTGAGTACCAGGAGCGGGAGCGTGATCTGCGCTTCTTCGGCGAGTATGCGGTGTTGTCGGCCCGTTTCCACTGGGACACCTGGACGCCCTGCACGACCACAAAGGAAGAGGTCGAAGGGGTCGTCAAGTTGCAGCTTCAGCTTCGGTCGGAACTGGTGAAGCTCATGGGCGATCGTTACCTGCGCCGCCATCTATCGTCCCAGGACCTAGCCGCCGTTCCGCAACTGTTGAAGATGCTGGACGGTGTGCGCCAGTCTTTCGAGTTCGTTGTCCGCGAGGCGCCGGAGCTGCATCCCTTCACGCGCTACCACACGGAAGAAGGGCGTGGCCTGCGGCAGGCGGTCGCCATTGAGCTGGTGGACCTGTGCCTGCTGAGCTTCGGGCAGTGCCCCGCGTCCATGCTCGAAGAGCTGCTGGCAGGGATGGGGTCCGAATTGCCCTCGTCCCTGTCGAAGTGGCTGCGGGATCAGATCAAGGTCGGACAGGCGCACCTGGCCTCCCAGGCGCAGATGCGTAACTTCGTGAATGCGTGGCTCCCCCTCGATCAGGAGGACGATCCGCGGCGCCCGGCGTATCCCGTCCTGCCTTGGCTGGATACGTCGTTGGAGCGGGCGGTCGGCGTCGACGGGGTGGAAGCTAAGGCAGGGTGATTGCACGGGCTTAGCTGCCCTGACGTGAATTTGAGGTGAGGCATCCTGACGTCACTGACCGTGAGTCAGTTTTTCCAACCACAAAGGAGCTTCATGATGTCCAAGACCCGCCGTTACACCCGCCAGATTCCGGCCCCCAACAAAGACTACGTTTCGCTCAACGAGCGCTGTAGCGTCAGCATCATCCAGGATCGCGCCGTCGTCCTGAAGGAGGGGCTGCGCATCATCGGCTTCTTCGACAAGTGGCCCGATCCGGACAAGCTCGAGTACATCCGGGATGAGTTTGTCCGCGTGATGCGTGACCCCCGCAACGCCCCCGACCCGGACTGGGCGGTGCTCGCCGCCTGAGCGTTGCCCCTGCCGGAGAAGCCTGATGAGCCACACCTTCCTCAAGTTCGACCCCGCCACCGATCTGCCCGAGCGGGTCGGTGGTCCCGAGACCCCGCGTGCTACCAAGCCCCGCGGCGGCCTCGTCTTCATCGACCTTGATGCCGAGTGGGTCGCCGTCGCCGATGCGTGGCGTGATACGCCGCTGTCCCGGATCTTCGAAGAATGATCCACTGACCCCCAACTCTTTCCCGTTCAACTGCTTCAGGGCATGGCGACAACGCCATGCCCTTTTTATTGCGCTGGAGAACCTGCATGAACGCAGCAGTGCTGAATCCCGCTTTGCCAGCCGCTGACAAGCCGGCGATCACGCCCTACACCCCGCCCGTTTCCGACATCGTCTTCGACCCCCTCAAGATGCTGGAGCGTGAGCGCCAGATCCAGCTCAACGAGCTCCAGATCCTGACCGCCGCCCCGCCGGGCGTGCTGCTCGAAGGGATCGGCCCCGAAGTGCTCGTGGGTCTGGACGCCGAGTGGGGGTACGACCCCGCGACCCGGAGCAATATCGTCACCAGCGTTCAGATTCACGTGGTTGGTGAATGTGGCGAGTTCGCCCACATCCACTACGTCAAAGGTGGTCGCAAGGGTGATCGACCCAAGTTTGACAAGCTCCTGACCGACGTCCTCCTGATGGCCATGGAGGACGGCGTCATTCTCGAATGGCCGAAGAGTGTGACCGTGTCGGCCTTCTTCCTGCGGGCGGACCTGACTGCGTTCTCGGACCTGGCGCGCTTCAAGACCCAGTTTGACAGCGTGGGCGGCAGCGTCGGCACCCGTGGTGAAGGTATTGCCTTCGACGCCCACATCGAGCCTCAGGACATCGAGCGCCTGACCCGCTCCCGGCGCTTCATTGTCGATGATCAAGGCCGTGGTCGGCTGTTGCAGGTCCGCTTCGTTGATCTGGTCCGTCACACGCCGGTCGGCACCAGCCTGGCCGAGGTCGGTGAGCTGCTTGGCCAGGAGAAGATCGAATTGCCGCCGGGCGCCATCGAGAACATGCCGCAGCTCTTGATCGACGACCCGGACCTCTATGCCGAGTACGCGGCCCAGGACGCCCTCATCGCCGTCTACTTCCTGTGTCGCCTGAAGGAAAGCATCGCCCGCCTGCTCGGCAAGCCCAAGCTCCCGCTCACCAGCAGTGGCGTGGCGGTCAGCCTCTTCAAGAAAACCCTGAAGGACGCCGGCCTCAAGTTCAACGAGGTCTTCGGGCGGCATTCACAGCGCACAAGCGTCTGGGACGAGAAGAGCGGGCGGGTGCGCACTGTCACCGTGGATGCGCCGTTGCCCATGCGGGCCATCCATGCTGCCTTCGTGACCATGACGGCCCACGGTGGTCGCGGGGAGTGCTTCCATGTCGGCCCGACGCCGGTGGGCCTCTGGTACGACATCGACCTCGCCAGCGCCTACACAACCGTACTTGCCATGCTCGGGCTGGTGGACTTCGAGCACCCCGTCGTCTGCCTGGACGTGCAGCAGTTCATCGGCCACGTGCTCGGCTTCGCGCTGGTCGAATTCCGGCATGGCGAGCATGTCCGCGCGCCCGTGTTCCCGGTCGAAGGGGAAGGGCAGAACCTGTTCTTCGTACGAAGTGGTGTTTCCTACTGCACCGCGCCAGAGATCGAGGCGGCGCTGCACATTGACCCGGACTTGGAGATTCGCATCCTTCATGGCGTCATCTACCCGTGGAAGAACGAAAACGTCCGCCCCTTCGAGCCCTTCGTGACGACCATCCGTGACCACCGCGCCCAGTACCCCAAGGGCAGCTTCGATAACGAGTACATCAAGCTGTGCGGCAACGGCCTTTTTGGACGCACTGGCATGGGCTTGAAGCCGAAGAACGTGTTTGATGCCGGCGAGCTCAAGAGCGTGCAACTGGAGCCCGACGAGATGACCAACGAGGTCTTCTTCAGCTTCACCATGGGCTTCGTGCGCGCCTTCATCGCGGAGCTGATGAACAGCGTGCCGCGCCACCGCCAGATTGTCAGCGTGACGACCGACGGTTTTCTGACCAACGCCCCCCTCGCCGAGATCGACCAGAGCGGGCCGCTGGCCACCCGCTTCAAGGCAGCGACGGCCCGTGTCGCGCCCGGCAAGCCGATCCTGGAGGTCAAGCACCGCACCCGTCAGATCGTGTCGGCCCGGGTCCGTGCTCAATTCACCGGGTTGATCGACCCGAGCCCCGACCTTGAGGACGAGAAACGCTTCGTCCTGGCCAAAGGTAACGTGATCCCCGAGATCGACCTGCCGCCCGGGGAGGTCACCAAGCCCATGGTCAAGGCGCTGCAAAACGCCTACATGATCGACCTTTACCTGAACCGCACGCCGGCCTCAAAGACGATGATGCGGCCCTTCGTGAGCCTGCGCCAGCAGTGGACGGAGGATCTGGACGTGTTCCGCATCGAGCGGCCGGTGCGTCTCGGGCTGGAGTTTGACTGGAAGCGGAAGGCGCTTAACCCGCGCATGGAAACGGTTGGTGAGGGCGCGGCAGCAAAAGGCCAGCACATTGCACTGGATACCGAACCGTGGGACACCGTCGAGGAAGCCGAAGCGGTGCGCGTCGTCTTCAACAAGGCGTGGCGGGATGAGCGCTGCCTGAAGAGCCTGGACGATTGGTTGCACTGGTCGGACTTCTCGGGTGGCGCTATCAAGCGGCGGCGCAAGAAGGTCGAAGGCGGGGCCGGTATCCATCGGACCCAGGAAGGTGAGGTCGGCGTGCTGCGCCGCACCTTCCTGCGCGCCTACGCCCAGGAAGCGTGGGGTCTCAAGAAGACCGAGACCTACGGGGTGATCGCCGCCTGGCTGACCGATGCCGGCTACCCGACCACGGAAACCGAGCTCAAGAACGCCAAGCGGGCGAAGCTGGGCGAGGGTGTCGTCGGTCTGAACGATGAGGTGAAGGCGTTGCTGGCGGTGTTGCTTGGGCGCTTCCCGGATCTGGATGTGGCGAGGTTCGTCGGTGAGGCTGATGCGCGGTTGGTCGTTTCGGCGCCGGTGTAGATGGTGGGAAGGGGAGTGGTAAACGACCAACATACACCGATGCGGCCATGGCGATGATGGCTGCACAGGTAAGGTGGTGGTGCCGCCGATCCGGGGGGGGCGGTGATCCGCCAAGCGGGCGACGCTCAAGGAGCGGCGCGCGCTTGGCCTAAGGTAGGGCTTGCGCATTCGCGCAAGCCCGTATGTCCTCGCGAAACGAAGCGCCCCCCTTTTTGATCGCTTTACAGCGCCCCTGGGGTGTCCTCGTTCCTCTGATAGTCGGTCAGGACCCGAGTAATCTCCTGGCCGGTAGGGGAGAACGTTGTTCCCTTTACCATTCCTCTGACCTCCGGTGAAAACCAGTTCTCCGCCAGCCGTGTCCCCGCCGTGGTCCGGACGATTTTGTAAGTCATGAATGTGCCGGCTGGCACCGTGAGGGATTCGTATGCAACAACCTGACTTCTGATGGTTAACGACCGCTTCTTGCCATCAGAGGTTTCAATCTCCGTTGCGTCTTCCCAGGCATCACCGACCCGTAGCGGAAACTGAGCTTCCCTGACGGCTGGCGAGAACTTGGTCCAAGCCCCGCTAGGATTCTCGGATCTTGAGATGCGGAAGTCCGTGGTCATGACCTGCTTCTCGTTGGCCGATGAAGAAATGAACGCACATTGACCCAGTTCGCACGGTTGAATCTGGTCGACGCGGTAGGTCGTTTCTGCCCCAGTGGCAAGCAGTCGTTTCTTCAACCAGTAACCTTCGCGAATTGTCGGCTGTAGTGCGACGGGGGCCAGTGCGGTTTGCTGTGAGACACGAATCTGCGCGGATTGCAGTTCGTCGATTGATCGTGGGAGCGCGCGGTTTCTGTCGGCGTAGAAAAGTTGCGCTTCCGGAAGCCACTGCCTGAGCTGAACCTGGCGCGTCTGTTCGCTGGGGTGGGTGGACGTGAACTCGAAGCGGGAGCCTCCTGATTGGGCTGCCATCCGTTCCCACACGGCGATCGCTTCCGCCGGGTCGTAGCCAGCCTTGGCCATGTACAACTGACCAATCCGATCGGCTTCTGATTCATGCTGCCTGCTGAAGGGAAGTAGCAGCCCATACTGGGCGCCCAGTCCCAATGCCGCTGCGATCGCAGGACGGTTCTTGTTGTTTTTGGCGGCCAAGGCTGCGTCCGCTGCCTGTGCGGCTGTTTGAGTGAGCAGTACTTGGCTGGCCCGCTCCGCAGAGTGACGGGCGACAACGTGGGCGACCTCATGCCCGATGACCGCGGCTAATCCAGCCTCGGTCTTCACGATGGGGAATAGTCCCGTATAGACGACGATCTTCCCGTTTGGCATCACGAACGCGTTGGGCACGTTCGACTTCAACACAGTGACCTGCCAGTTGTACTTTCCTCGCAGACCTGCTGCGTCAATGATTCTGCCGCTGACGCGATTCACCGTGGTGATGGTGTTGGCGGCTTCCGGGGATTCGGTACTTTGCAGAACCGCGCCTTTTGATGAGGCCGCGTTCATCAGCTGGGCGAAGCTTTCATTGGCCGTTTTGACCAGCTCAGCGTCCGAAACCAAGTTGAGCTGGCTGCGACCTGTGACGGCGACGGTTGCGCAGCCCATCAGGAGGCTGATGGATAGCGCGTAGCTGGCGAGTCTTAGGATGGTCTTCATCATGGTGTATCGCGTTTGTGGGGGACTGCTGCCGTAGGTCTTCGCTTGATCGGGTACATGCGCTTGCCGGAATTATGAACTTTGGATCCTGCAACCTTACACGCCTGGTTGTCGAATGTCCTATGTAGAGTGATTTGCGCTGGGTTTCTGTGATTCTCTTGTGGTTATCTGTTTCGGGTGCGCGAAGGCTCGCTTCCTCACCTCCATATCATTCCTGTGATCCGCAAGGTTCAAGCCAGCCCCGGCCACCGCAAGGAGCCCGGGGCTTTCTCTTGCCCACGCCGCCGATGCCGCGTCTGTGGGCATTGGCCTTCATGGAGGCCCGCATGTCCGACCCCACCCTCACCATCAGATCCTTGCCCACCTCGACCCTGCTCGGCCTCGTCATCGGCGACGTGGCCGCCGAGGCTATGTCGGGGCGCCCGCTGGTCGAACTCTTTCACTTGCACCCCCGGCTGTCCCAGGTCTGCGAAACCGAAGCCGACTACCGCGCCGTCCGCATTCTCGACGCTGCCCGGGAGTTGCTGACCCGCGCCTTGAGTGAATCGGTGCAGCTGAGCGACCCGCTTGATAGTCCCCAGAAGGTGCGCGACCTGCTGCGTCTGCGCTACGCCGGCCTGCCGCATGAAGTCTTCGCGGTGGTTCTGCTCGACGCCCAGCACCGGGTCATCGCCGACTGCGAGCTCTTCCGCGGGACGCTGAGCCAGACCTCGGTCTATCCCCGCGAGGTGGTCAAGCTGGCGCTCGAACACAATGCCGCGGCCGTCCTCTTCGCCCACAACCACCCGTCCGGGCAATCCGACCCGAGCCACGCCGACATCCGGCTCACCGAAACGCTCAAGCAGGCGCTGGCCCTCGTGGACGTGCGCGTGCTCGACCACTTCATCGTCGCCGGCAACGCCACGCCGCTGTCCTTCGCCGAGCGTGGCCTGATCTGACGACCTCGCCTTTCACCCCATCCATCATCTGGAGGATCAATGTGCTTGCTTCCGTGCTATCCCGCGCCGCCTTGGTGGCGGTGCCTGGTGCCGGGCCGGTCGTTTCCCTGCTCGTGCCCGTGGTCGCTTACGTCGTCACCCAGCGGAAGATCGACTTTCGCCTGACGATCGACTGAATCCCGTTACCTCTTCTTTCTTTTCGCCCCCGCGGTCCTCGTGACCCCGGGGGCTTCTTCTTTCTGGAGCCTTGAACATGAACAGCCCTGAAGCCCTCGCCCAGACCGCTTACCGACAGGTGATCGAAGCGCGCGCACCGACCCTCAGCGGCAGCGGTGGTATCCGCTACGCCGTGCTCACCGACCCTGGCCGCAGCCGGGTCTTTCTGACCATCCTCGCCAACGAGGGCGGTGGCAACTTCAACCGCGAGATCGTCGCCTTCGACGACATCGAGGAAGCCATCGCCGACCAGCCCGCCGAGACGCCTTTTGGTGTGAAGGTCTTCCGGGTGGCCTTCATCGGCAAGTCGAACAACAACGCGGGCTTCCTGGCCGCCGCGTTGGTCCATGCCGGGCTGCTGGCACCGAGCGAAGTCAAGCACAAGTACCTCAAGATCGGTGATTGGCCTGCTTTTGAAGCTGGCGTACTGGCGCGTGATGACGCCGAGACTTTCCTGTTCCCGCCCGCCTTGCCCGAGGCTGTTCAAGTGTTTGTCAGCGCGGGTGGCGTCGCGCCTGTGGCGGACAAGCCCGGGAAGAAGAACCGTCGTGGCGGCAACCGCTTGATCCCGGTCGAGGCTGCGCCCGCAGAAGCGGGGGAGGGTGACCATGCAGACCATCCGTGACCTGGCCGGCCTTGCCGCCCTCGACGACGCCTTCCTGCGCCAGTTGATCACCCGGCGCATCGATGAACGCTGCGACGGGCTGCCCTATGACCCGGACGTGAACGGTTTCTTCGTCGTCATGGTGCCGGGGGACGGTGTGGCGGTGGTCGAGGCAGCGCTTGGAACGCCACTTCTTCGTAACCCCGTGTCCGGCGTCGAGTACGGGCATCCCGACTTCACGCCGATCTTCGAGTACGCCGGACGCCATGCACGCTGGTACGAGCTGGTGTTTCTCGGCGCGGGCGATGATGGCGTCACGCTGTTCGTTCCACGCCACCCGGATGTCGAGCCACGCCTGCTGACGCTGGCTGCCGAGTATGCCGTCAGTGAGCCGGTGGAGGTCTAGCTGGCGGGGTGCTCCGCCCCTAATGCGCACCTGCTTCTGCCCGTTTTTGAACCCCGACGCCCGATGCCTCCACCGCATCGGGCGTTTTGCTTTCTGGAGCTTGAAATGAACGCTGCAACTGAATTGCGCTTTCCGTTTGGTGACGTCGTCGCCACGCCCGGCGCCGACGCCCTGCTGCGCGAGCACAACATCGCCCCGGTCCGGCTTTTGGCCAGGCACTTGTCGGGTGACTGGGGCCAGGTGTCGGCGGATGACGCGCAGGCCAACGAGGCTGCCGTCGCGACCGGTGGCCGCATCCTGTCGAGCTACGCAGTCGGCGGGCAAACCGTCTGGCTGCTCACTGAAGGCGACCGCTCGGCGACGACATTCTTGCTGCCCGCCGAGTACTGAGCATGCCTGCCAGTCACCACCCTGTCCCGCTTGATGCGGGTGTCGCCCGCCTGGTCGCGCAGCTCGACGACAACCGCCGCGAGGCCTTCGAAGAGCGCGCCGGCATCCTCGAATTCGATGCGCGCCTGCCGCGTCTGGAGGCCGAGCGCCAGGCCTTGATCCAGACCCTGGCACGTCTCGGCTTTCCTGCGCAGGCCATCGCCTTGCAGGCCGAGTTCGGAGCTGCGGCGCGGTGGGTGTTCGTTTCCGATGAAGCTGAAGGCCGGGCGCGTCTGTTGAGGCTTGGCGCCTCAACCGTCGTGCGTGTTGATGTCCGTGACGTGCTTGATACGCGGTTTGGCGGCTTCGCCTGGCTGAGCAGGGCGGTGTAGCGCGCCGCTAAACCGGCCAGACCGGCCGGGAATGGACCGGGGCGTGGCAGACGGGGGCACGCCCGCGTCCGTGCGGGTCGATCGCGCCAGCCTCGGCAAGCCGTGATGGGTCCTCCGGCCCATCGCCGGGCCTGCGGACCACGGAGACGTAAGACCTGGGCTGCCAGCGCCCTTCATCCCTCATTCAGCCCGTCCCGATCCGCCGACCCGCATTCCGTGGGTCGGCTTCTTTTTTGGCGCGGAAGCCAGAACAAACCGATAGCGAGTTGCCGACCCGGCCCTCGCCATGCCGCGGCCGCCCCGGTTCCTATCCGGTCGCGGCCGTTCTTTTTTCTTGTCAGGAAAGGACCATCACCATGGCCGAGAGCAAGACTTTCGATTTCACCAACCGGCGCATCAAGGCGCTGCCCGCGCAGTTGCCGACCGCCGCTGCCAACGCTGCCGCGTATTCCGACTCTGGCGTCAGTGGACTCAAGCTGGAAGTGACCAAGGCGAACCGCAAGACCTTTATCTTCCGTTTCGTGCTGAACGGTCAGCGCGGTTACGCCCGTATTGGCGAGTTTCCAGCCGTTGACGTGGCCGAAGCCCGCAAGTCGGCAATGGACATGAAGGGGCTGGTCGAGCGCGGACTCAACCCGAATGATGTCCGTGACCGCGCCCACGCCGTCATCCCGACCTTCCGGGATTTTGCGATGGATGAATTCGTCCCCTACATCCTGGAGATGGGGAAACGCACCGCCAAGGACGACATCTCGAAGCTCAATCACCACCTGCTGGCACGTTTCGGCGACAAGAAGCTGACCGCCATCGGGCGCCGCGATATCGAGCTCTATCACGCGGCCGTGCGCGACAGTCACACTCCCGCCACCGCGAACCGCCACCTGGCACTACTCAGCGCGATCTTCCGCCGTGCGGTGGAATGGGAGCGTGTCGAGAAGAACCCCTGCACCGGGGTCAAGATGTTCCGCGAGAACAACGCCAGCGAGCGCTTTCTGACCGAAAGCGAGATCGCCAAGCTGGTGCAGGCGATGGATGCCGACCCGAATCGCACCGCTGCTGCTGCGCTCAAGATGCTGCTGCTGTGCGGCGCGCGCCGGAACGAGGTCGCCAAGTTGAAGTGGAGTGCGCTCGATCTGGAGCGCGGTGTCTGGCTGCTGCACGGCGACGACACCAAGAACGGCAAGACCCGCCGGATCGCGTTGAGCGGGGTGCTGGTCGCGCTCCTGCAGGCCCAAACTAGCCGCGGGGTGTCCGAATGGGTCTTCCCGGGCCGTGATGGTCCGGCGAAGCCCATCTACAACCTGACCAAGCCGTTCAACCGGATGCTCAAGGCGGCTGGACTGGAAAAGGCGCGCATTCACGATCTTCGCCACACACACGCCAGCATGTTGCTGGCGAGTGGTGTTGATGCTGTTGTCGTGAAAAACGCGTTGGGCCATAGTTCCTTGAACGTCACGTCCCGCTACCTGCACCTGGTTGATACCAGCCTGAAGTCTGCGTCGGAAGCGATGGCCCGTGTGGTGGGCCGGGCTGCGGGTGCGGAAGTCGCCGCGGGTGAGGCTCAGGTGGAGGGCTCGACGGGCGCGTTGGGCGTGGCCAAGGCCGCGTAAAGGCTTGGGCGAGCCACGAAGAAAGAAGACGGAACCGGGGTGGCCTGACGGTCACTCCGGGCTTCTACTGGATTTTTTTGCGATTTGCATTAAAGATCACGTTAGCCTGCTTGGTCTGTGTTGCCCTGAAAATTAAGAGGTGCGGAATGCGATTCGGGAGAGTGATCGTCGGTTGTATTGCCAGCGTCGCGCTGGTTGCTGCGGCCCATGCGGAAGAGGTGCGCCTGTGCATCCGCGGGAAGTCCTTTGAACCCGGTCGGGAGTTTCTGCAGACCCGGCAACTCAAGCTCAAGAGCGAGGGGCCGGCAGCGGGTGATCTCCTGCTGACGATCGCAGGCCGCGCCGTCCGCGAAAAGCTCTGGCCGGAGCTGAAGCCGGACGAGGTCCAGGTGGCACCCTTCGATGAGGTGCTCTGCGGCAGCGAGCCGGCCGCCGAATTGACCTTGAGCTACAGCCCGGATGACCTCGCCGTGATCCAGATCGAACGCAGCCGTGGGCCGGGCGATCAGCCCCGGCTAAGTGCCGTGGCCCGCGGGGGCGCGGGCCAGGCCGCCCCGCCCAAGGGCCAGCCCCCTGGCGCGGCCGCAGATGTGCGCCGCCACGACTGGCTACGCGTCTACTTTGCTACCACCCGCCAGCCCACCGGCGCCACTCGGGCAGAGGAGGCCTTTGGCGGCCAGCCCAGCAATAACGTGAAGTTTGGCGCGGTGGACGTGTCGATACCCGCTGATCACCGCTGGGCCAAGCTCGAAAGCCCGTCGCTGCTGCGCCTCGAATGGGACGTCGACCCCAAGCGTCATGTGCTGCTGGCTCCAAGTGTCGAAACAATGCTTGCGCGCGATTGGAAGGCGGAGCTGGCCCGCCGCGCCGGCGCCTTTGATAAAGGTGGAGTGCTGCTCTTCGTGCATGGCTACAACAACTCCTTTGCGGAGGCGGCCAAGCAGGCTGGGCAACTTGCCTACGACCTCGCCTTTCCCGGCCCGACGGTGCTGTTCAGCTGGCCCTCGAACGGGGAATTCGTGGCCTACACCCGCGACGAAGAAAGAGCCCGCACCGCCTGGCGCCAGATGGCCGACGTGCTGGATCACCTGACCCGCCTCGGGCCCGGCGTGCCCGTTTATGTGGTGGCCCACAGCATGGGCAACCGGGTGCTCACCCAGGGTCTAGCCGAACTCCTGCGCCGCCGCCCCGGCGCCGACCGGGCCTTCCGCCAAGTGGTGCTCGCCTCGCCCGACATCGGCGAAGAAGAATTCCGCCAGCGCTGGATCTACGAACTCAACAGCGCCAACCCGCCGCGCTTCACCCTCTACGCCTCCAGGCAGGACATTCCGGTCGCCGTTTCCGCGTGGCTGCACGGCGAGAAACGTCTCGGTTCCGGCGGGCCGGACATCGCGGTGCTGCCGCCCCTCGACTCCGTAGACGCCAGCCACATCACCAGGGAATGGTTCGGGCTTGGCCACAGCTACTTTGGCGATAACGAAACCGTGATGAGCGACCTTTTTCTGGTCATCCATCAGGGGTTGTCGCCAGGGCAGCGCCCGCGGCTTGCCCGAGTGAAGGGATCGAACGGCGAATACTGGGAGTTCAAACGATGAAACCGGCAATGGGATTGCTGCGGGCAACGGCGCTTGCTTTTGGGCTGTTTGGGCCGATGGTCGCGTGGGCCGATGTAGATGAACTCAATCGGCAGGTAGTGCAGTTGTACCAGCAGGGCAAGTATCGCGAGGCGCTGCCGATGGCACGACAGGCTGTGGCTGAGGCCGAACGTGGTTTTGGCGCGGACGATACCCGCACGGCGACGACGCTGAACAACTTGGCCGGAGGGTACGAGGCGATGGGGCGTTACGACGAAGCGTTGCCACTGTACCGTCGGGCGCTGGCGATCCATGAGAAGGAACTGGGCGCGAGGCATTCGAATACGGCGACGAGCTTGAATAACCTCGCAGGGTTGTACAAGGCGATGGGGCGTTACGACAAATCCTTGCCGCTGTATCGTCGGGCGCTGGCAATAAATGAGAGAGCATTGGGTGCGAACCATCCCGATGTCGCAAGAAACCTAAACAACTTAGCTCTTTTGCACACAGAGATGGGGCGTTACGACGAAGCCTTACCTCTGTACCGTCGGGCGCTGGCGATCCGGGAAAAGGCGCTGGGCGCGGATCACTTGAGCGTGGCGGAGAGCCTTAATAACCTAGCCGGATTGTACCAAGCGATGGGTCGTTACGATGAATCCTTGCCGCAGCTTCGGCGAGCCCTGGCGATTACGGAAACGACATTGGGTAAGGAGCATCCGGATACGGCAAAGAGCCTGAACAACCTAGCTTTTTTGTATGGGGTGATGGCTCGTTACGACGAAGCCTTGCCGCTATCCCGCCGGGCGCTGGCGATCCAGAAGGATGTATTGGGAGCGGAGCATCCAGATACCGCGATGAGCCTGAACAACCTGGCCGAGTTGTACCGATCGATGGGACGTTACGAGGAAGCTTTGCCGCTATGTTTGCGATCAGTGGCGATAATGGAGAAGGTGCTGGGCCCTGCTCATGTGACCACCGCGACGAGCCTGAATAACTTAGCTCTTTTGTATGAAGCGATTGGGCGTCATGACGAAGCCTTGCGGCTACATCGTCGGGCGCTGTCGATCCGGGAGAGGGAACTGGGTGTGGATCACCCTCATACGGTGATGAGCCTGAACAACCTAGCCGGGATATACACGGCGATGGGGCGTTACGATGAAGCCTTGCCGCTATATCGTCGGGGGCTATGGATCCTGGATAAGGTGCTGGGCGCGGATCATCCGTATATGGCGGCAAGCCTGAGCAACTTGGCCAGGTTGTACCAGGAGATGGGGCGTTACGACGAAGCCCTGCCACTCTATAGTCGGGCGCTGACGATTCACGAGAAGGTGTTGGGCGTGGGGCACGCGGACACGGCGACGAGCTTGAACAACTTAGCGGGACTGTACCGAGCGATGCGCCGCTACGACGAAGCTTACCTGCTGTACATTCGAGCGTTGATGATTCGAGGAGCGGTGCTTGGCTCGGGGCATCCCGATACGGCAAATAGCTTGAACAATCTGGGCGTGCTGAAGGAGGCGATGGGCCGCTACGACGATGCCTTTCCACTGTTCGAGCGGGCGCTGGCGATCAACGAGAAGGTGCTGGGTGCGGACCATCCGGCTACTGCGAGTAATCTGAACAATCTGGCTAGGCTGTATGAGGAGATGGGGCGTAACGACGAAGCCTTGCTGCTACTCCGGAGGGCGGTTCGCGCCGTCGCGGTTACCGACATTCGAGACTCCAGGCGGGATCACGGGGCGATCGAACATCTGGCGACGTTGTCCGCCAATCTGGCGAACTTGCTGGCGAAGGGCGATGACGAGGGGCAGATTGACGAGGCGATCTTCTACTACAAGCTGTCGGTCAATACTCGCCAGCGTATGCGCGTGGGTACCCGCGGCCTGGATGCGGCGATGCGCGACTCCTTTACCCTGCAGGTCGCAGGCCCTTACAAGGCGCTTGCCGAACTCCTGATCCAGCGCGGACGGATCGCCGAGGCTGAGCGGGTCCTGCTGATGCTGAAGGAGGTCGACCTGATCGAATACGTGCGCCGCAACGGCAGCGACGCTGCGGCCCAGCCGGGGCTGCGGTGGACGGCGGAGGAGGATGTCTATCGACAGGTGCTGGACGAGGTGGCCGGGCGTTGGCGGGGGTTTGAGGATCGTCGCCGCGTGCTGGCGGACGAGGTCAAGCGCGGCAGCCGTAGTCCGGACGGTCCCGAGGTGGCGCAACTGGACGCCCGTCGCGCGCAGTTGGAGGCGAGCACCACCGCCGCGCTGCAGGAGGCGGGCCGGCGTTTTGTCGACGCCGCCCAGGCCGCCCACGCGGCTCGGCTGAATGCCTACGATGCAGCGCGCACGGAGTTGGCGACCAAGCTCGCCGAGATTCACGCGCGGGGCGATGGCGGGTTGGCTACCGCGGGTTTGCTCCTGTTGCCGGGCGCGCGGGGCTTGAACCTGATCGTCACCACCGAAAACGGGGCGGTGCCCCTGATGCGCAAGGTGTCGGAGAAGGAACTGAACCGCTTGGTGCAAGCCTTGCGGGCGGCGATTCGCGACCGGACCGATTTTCAGCCGGCGGCCCAGGCGCTGTACGCTCACCTGATCGCGCCAGCCGAGGCCCAGCTGGGGCCCAGCGCCGGCATACGCCAATGGGCGATTCTGCCTTACGGCAGCTTGCGCGAAGTGCCCTTCGCCGCCCTTCAGCGGCCAGATGGTAGTTTTTTTGTCGAGCACTATGCGGTGACCGTGCTCACCGCCGACGGCACAAGCCGCCTCGCCGGGCTGGAAATCGCGCCGCGCTCCACTTGGCAGGGTGTGGCGCTGGGTGCCTCTCGGGCCGACCCGGAGTTTGGCAACGTGGCGCTGCCCGGCGTAACGCGGGAGGTGTGCGGTGTGGTGCGGGCTTCGTCTGACCAGGCCTGTCGGCCGGGCGAGGGTTCGATTGGCGGGCGGCGCTATCTGGACGATGGCTTTACGCCGGAAGTGTTGCAGGGTCTGTTCGGTTCGGCCAGCGGTGGGGCGAGCTTTCTGCACATCGCGACCCACTTCAAGCTGGATAAGTCGCTGCTGCTGCTGGGGGATGGCAGCAAGCTCTCCACCGCCGACATCCTGAAGTGGACCCCGCGGCTCGGGCAGTACGACCTGATTGCCCTGTCGGCCTGCGATTCGGGAGTGAGCGAAGGGGGCGTCGAGTCCCTCGGCGGGGTGTTCCGCGCCCAAGGCGCCAAGGCCGTGCTGGCAACTCTGTGGCCGGTGGCCGATGTGGGCGCTGCGCCGCTGATGGTGGAGTTCTACCGCCTGCGGGGTGAGCAGCAGGCGATGAGCAAGTCTGCCGCGCTTCAGAGCGCGCAACAGGCCATGTTGAAGGGGCGGACCAAGGACGCCAGCGGTAAGACCGACCTGCGCCACCCGTACTTCTGGGCGCCGTACGTGCTGATGGGGAACTGGTTGTAGCTTGCGCGCGGGGTGTCCGCTTGACGGCACCCCGTCCGGGAATGGACCGAACCACGGACTGAAAGCCCGCGCAAAAAGACTTAGGCCACCCGAAGGTGGCCTAAGTCTTTGAAAATCTTGGTGGGTTGTGAGTGGCTCGAACACTCGACCTACGGATTAAGAGTCCGCTGCTCTACCAACTGAGCTAACAACCCATTCTTGCGGGAGCCGGTTTTAAATAGCCCACCTAATCAACTGGTGGGTCGGGCGAGATTCGAACTCGCGACCAACGGATTAAAAGTCCGCTGCTCTACCGACTGAGCTACCGACCCCCCGGAAGAGACGCGCATTATAGCCCTTCCAAGGGATCCGTCAACTGTTTCGTAGCTGAATTTTTATCGACACCGTTGCGCCGGCGATGATGGCGCCTACGGTGAGGATGGCGCCGACCGAAAGGGTGGAGAGCCCGGAGAGGCCCTGACCGATGGTGCAGCCCAGCGCGGTGACGCCGCCGAAGCCCATCAGGACGGCGCCGGCGATGTGGCGGACGAGGTCCGGCGTGTCGCGGAAGCCCTCGATGCGGAAGCTGCGGCTGGTGATCGCGCCCAGCAGCGCCCCCGCGATGACGCCGAGGGTGGTGGCGATGCCGATGGTGACGATGCGGCTCTTGTCGGTCCATAGCATCAGCAGGTCGAGGCTGTAGGCGTAGGGCGCGACGAAACTGAGGGATTCCATCTTCCCGCTGTTGGTGGCGAGGAAGGCGGGCGCGAGGGTTTCGGGATCTTCGGCCAGCCATGCCAGGTGGCCGCTGAGATACCAGCCGGCGACGATGCAGGCGCCGATGGCGATGCTGCCGAGCAGTGGGCCGGGCCGCCAATTGTCGCGGCTCGAGAGCGCGAACAGGGCCAGGCTGCCGGCACCGACGGTGGCGCAGGCCAGCCACGCGCTGCGGGCGTCGAGCTGGAAGCGGGCGGCGAGCAGGGTCGGCAGATCCTGCGGGGTGGCGAGCTGCAGGGCAACGGGGTCGAGCCATTCGACGCGCCAGCCGCCGAAGAGGCCGCGCAGGGTCATCGCGGCCGAGAGACCGAGGAAGACGAACACCACCAGCGACTTGAGGTTGCCGCCGCCGAGCCGCACAAGTGTTTTAGCGCCGCAGCCGGACGCGAGGGTCATGCCGACGCCGAACAGCGCGCCGCCAACCAGGTGTGACAGCCACGGCAGGCGGCTGCCGGTGTAGATCGAGTTGTGCACGTCCACCAGCCCGGCCATCTGCAGGCCGGCGGTGCCGGCGATGGCCACCGCGACGGCCAGCGCCCACATGCGCAGCCGCGTCCAGTCGCCCATCAGCAGGATGTCGGCGATGGCGCCCATGGTGCAGAAGTTGCTGCGCTGGGCCGCGAGCCCGAACACCGCGCCGATCGCGAAGGCGGCCCAGGCGATGGCGGGCAGGGCGAGCGGTAGGCTGGCGGCGTCCATGGCAGGCTCAGGCGTAGGGCGTCGGGTCGGGCAGGCCGGCGGCTTCGAAGCCGGCCTTGCGCAGCCGGCAGGCGTCGCACAGGCCGCAGGCGCGGCCGTCGTCGTCGGCCTGATAGCACGACACGGTGAGGCTGTAATCGACGCCAAGCTGGGTGCCGCGGCGGATGATGTCGGCCTTGGAGAGGTCGATCAGCGGCGCGTGGATGGCCAGGTGGTGGCCTTCGACGCCGGCCTTGGTGGCGAGGTTGGCCATCTTCTCGAAGGCGTCGATGAAGGCCGGGCGGCAGTCGGGGTAGCCGGAGTAATCGACGGCATTGACGCCCACGTAGATGTGGTCGGCGCCCAGCACTTCGGCCCAGGCCATGGCGATGGACAACATGATGGTGTTGCGGGCCGGCACGTAGGTGATCGGGATGCCTGCGCCGACGCCGTCGGTGGGCACGGCGAGGGCCGGGTCGGTGAGGGCCGAGCCGCCGAACTGGCCGAGATCCACGTGGGCGACCCGGTGGGTGACGGCGCCGAGGGCGGCGGCCACGCGACGGGCAGCGGCGAGTTCGGCCGCATGGCGCTGGCCGTATTCGACGGACAGGGCGTAGGTCTCGAAGCCTTCGGCGCGGGCGATGGCGAGGCAGGTGGCGGAATCGAGGCCGCCGGACAGCAGGACGAGGGCGCGGGGCGTGCTCATGCTTTCATCCAATACAAAAAAATGGATCCAGGCAAGGGGTGATCCGGTGCCGGGGCTTGGCCCGGCGTGGTTTGACCGCTTACCGACCGGGTTCGTTGCCCCAGATGACCTTGTGCAGCTGAACCTGCATCCGCACCGGCAGCCGGTCGTGGAGGATCCACGCGGCGAGGTCGGCCGGCTTGAGCTGGCCCTGGACCGGGGCGAGGAGCACCGGGCAGCGTTCGGTGAGGCTGTATTCGGCGATCTGCGCCTTGGCCCACTCGTAGTCGGCCTCGCTGGCGAGCACCAGCTTCACCTCGTCGCGCAGATTGAGCAGCGGGATGTTGGTGAGCAGGTTGCGCGCGACTTCGCCGGAGCCCGGCGCCTTGAGGTCGACGATGCGCGAGACGCGCGGGTCGACGCCGGCGATGTCGAGGGCGCCGCTGGTCTCGAGGGATACCGAGTAGCCGGCGTCACACAGGGCGGTGAGTAGCGGCAGGCAGTTCTTCTGGGACAGCGGTTCGCCACCGGTGACGCAGATGGTCGGGCAGTGGTAGCCGGCCACTTCGGCGAGGATGTCGTCGAGGGTGCGGGTGGTGCCGCCGGTGAAGGAGTATTCGGTGTCGCACCAACTGCAGCGCAGCGGGCAGCCGGTGAGGCGGATGAACACCGTCGGCAGGCCGGCGCGCGAGGTTTCACCCTGGAGCGAGTGGAAAATCTCGGTGATGCGCAGGGTGGCGGCGCGGGGGGCGGGGCTGGCGGTTGTTGGCATGGGAAAAAAAGCGCGCCCGGTGTCGGGCGCGGCGGGCTTACTTCTTGAGGCGCTGGCGGGCGATGGTTGCCGCCGAACTGCTTGGGTACTTGGCGACGAGCCGTTCGAGGGTCTTGGTGGCCCCCGCGGTGTCGTTGCGGGCGGCCTGGGTGCTGGACAGGCCGAGCAGGGCGTCGGGCGCGCGGGTGTCGTCCGGCCACTGGCTGGCGACCTTGGCGTAGTGCTCGGCGGCGCCGACGTTGTCCTTCAGCTGATACAGCGCGCTGGCGGCCCAGAAGTGCGCGTTGGGCTGGAAGCTGCTGTTCGGGTAGGCCTTGGTGAAGGCAACGAAGCCGGTGGCGGCTTCGCGGAACTTGCCGGCCCGCAGCTGGGTGAGGGCGGCTTCGTAATCGCGGCTTTCGTTGGCCGGATCGGCGGCGGCCGGGGCGACAGGCGCTGCCGGTGCCTCGGCCGCAGCTTGCGGCTCGACCTTGCGCAGGCGGTTGTCGAGGTCGACGTAAAAGTCCTTCTGCCGCTTGTTGGCGTTGGCCAGATCGTTGCTGAGGACTTCGTTCTCGCCGCGCAGGCGGGCGATTTCGGCTTTCAGGTTTTCGATCTGGTCGGCCAGTTCGAGCTGGGCGCGGGAACTGGCTTCGAGCTTGTCCAGACGGGCGGAAAACTCGGTGCGCATCTGATTGATGCGCATCCGGGCTTCCTCGTCGTCAAACAGGCCGGCCTGGGCCTGGCTGGCCAACAGGCCAGCCAGCAGCCCGGCCAACAGGCGGGGCAGAAGGCGCGGGAACATCAGAATTCACCCGAATAGAGCATGTCGCCGCGACGGTTGGCGGACCAGCAGGACTCGGAGGCGTCGGTGCAGCTGGGCTTTTCTTCGCCGAGGCTGACGGATTCGAGCTGGCTTTCGGCCACGCCCAGCAGGCCCAGGGCCTTCTTGACGGCGTCGGCACGCTTCTGGCCGAGGGCCAGGTTGTATTCGCGGCTGCCGCGTTCGTCGGTGTTGCCCTGGATCAGCATCTTGACCTTGGGGTGGGCGACCAAGAACTTGGCGTGGGCTTCGACGAGCGGACGGTACTGATCCTTGACCACGTAGCTGTCGTAGTCGAACAGCACGCTGCGCTTGGACAGGATGTTCTTCGGGTCGCGCAGTTCGGGGTAGGCGGAGCCGTTGGCGCCGTCGTTGGCGTTGACGGTGGTGACGCGGTTGCCATCGATGCCGCTGCTGGCGGCGCCGCTGCTGCGGTCTTCGACGGCTGCACCCTGGTTCTGGTTGGGGGCCGAGCTACAAGCGGCCAGCAGGCCGGCAGCGATCAGGGACAGGGTGAGGTGCTGGAACTTCATGGTGTGGACTCCGTGGGGCATCCGTGCAAGGGCTGGATGAATGCGTGGTGAAGCGTCGGGTTTCGCGCGAGCAGGTCAGTTTCGGGGCTGGGGCCCCCAGGCGGGTTCGCGCACGTCGCCTGATTGTACCGATAGACGTTGTTTCACACGACCGTCGGCGGACACGGCGGCGAGCACGCCACGGCCGCCGATCTCGGTGGCGTAGAGCACCATGCGGCCGTTGGGGGCGAAGCTCGGGGATTCGTCCTTGGAGGAGTCGGTGAGGATTTGCGTCTGGCGGGATGCGAGATCCAGCATCGTGACCTGGAAGCGGCCGCCGTTGCGGGATACGTAGACGAGGCTCTTGCCGTCGGGCGAGGGGCGCGGGCTGACGTTGTAGCCGCCCTCGAAGGTGACCCGCTGGGCGTCGCCGCCGCCGGCCGGCACGCGGTAGATCTGCGGGCTGCCGCCGCGGTCGGAGGTGAAGTAGATCATGCCGTCGGGCGACCAGGCCGGTTCGGTGTCGATGCCCGCGGAAGAGGCCAGGCGCTGCACGCCGGAGCCGTCGGCATTGACCGAGTAGAGCTGGGACTGGCCGTCCTTGGTGAGCACCACCGCCAGCCGGCGGCCGTCCGGCGACCAGGCCGGGGCGGAGTTGGAGCCCTTGAAGTTGGCGGCCACGTTGCGCTGGCCGGTGGCGAGGTTATGCACGTAGACCACCGGTTTCTTGGCCTCGAAGGACACATAGGCGAGGCGCGAGCCGTCCGGCGACCAGGCCGGGGAGATGATCGGCTCCTTCGAAGCCAGCGCGGTCTGGGCGTTGCTGCCGTCGGCGTCGGCGATCTGCAGTTCGTAGCGGGGGCCGGACTTGAGGACGTAGGCGATGCGGGTCGAGAACACGCCGGGTTCACCGGTGAGCTTTTCGTAGATGAAGTCGGCGATGCGGTGGCCGGTGGCGCGGTACTGGTTGGGCGACATCACCATCGCCTGGCTGCCGAGGCCGAGCTGCTTGGCAGCGTCGTGGAGGCGCACCTCGATCTGGTAACGGCCGGCGCCGTTGGGGCTGACGGTGCCGACGGCGACGGCATCGGCACCGCGGGAGCGGACCCGGGCGTAATCCACCGGGCCAGCGGCGCCCATCGGGCTCGGGCCGAGTTCGATCATCTTGAACAGGCCGCTGCGTTCGAGGTCGGCGCGGACGACATCGGTGACGGCGCGGGGCAGGGCGTTCTCACCCTCGAAGCTGGCGACGGCCACCGGCATGCGGTTGGCGCCGGCGCCGGTGATTTCGATGGCGAGCTGGGCCTGGGCCAGGGAGGACGCAAGCACCAGCGCGCAGGCCGGGACGACGCTGCGCAGGAGGGACAGGAGGCGTGAGGTCATGGGCGGAGGACTCTCGGTTTAGTCGCGGAGCGGGTAGAACTTCAGCTCCAGCGTGCGGTTGAACAGTTCCGGCTTGTCGGGGCGCGGCAGCGGGCTCGACTTCTGGATGGCGCGTTCGATGGCGCCATCGAGCTGGGCGTTGCCGGTGGAGCGCTTGAGGCGCACCTCGATCACCGAGCCGTCGGGGAGCTGATCCACGTAGAACAGCGCGAAGGGATCGCCGCTGACGCCCGGCGGCAGCACGATGTTGCCCTTCACCTTGGCGCGGATCTTCTCGATGTAGGCTTCGATGGCCTTGTTGCGGGCTGCGCTGGCCTTGGCGCCGGCGACCCGGGCGAGTTCTTCCTGGATCTGACGGGACTGGCTGGCGTTCTCGCTGTCGTGGGCCATCAGCTCGCGCATCCGGCGGTCTTCGAGTTCGCGGGCGCGGGCGGCGGAGGCTTTGGCTTCCTTGTCGGCCTTGGCCTGGTCGATACGGGCCTGCTCGGCGCGGGCTTTGGCTTCGGCCTTCGGATCGGGCTTGGGCTCAGGTTTCTTCGGCTCGGGCTTCGGTTCCGGCTTTTTGGGTTCCGGTTTCGGCTCGGGCTTCTTGGGCTCAGGCTTGGGTTCGGGCTTCTTCGGCTCGGGCTTGACGATTTCCTTTACCGGCTTGGGCGGTGGCGGCTTCTTGGGCTCCGGCGCCTTGATGGCGATATCCGGCTGCTTGCGCGGCGGCGGGGTGGGCGCGGGTTCGTCTTCGGGCTCGGGCGGAGGCGGCGGCGGCGGCGCCGGGCGGGATTCGGCGGGCGGAGCAGGGGGCGGC